>JBAWFY010000553.1:0-3514 GCA_049592335.1 Occallatibacter sp. | reverse complement strand
CGTCCACACCAGGTGATAGCCGCCCAGGTCGTCGTCGCCCTTCGTCTGGCCCCAGGGAATCGACGCCGATGCTACAAATGCGCCCGCGAACGATTTGTCCTCGTGCGCCAGCAGGACGGCGTGGCTTGCACGCACCAGCTTGCCGCCGTCTTTTGCCTTCGTGGCCAACCGGTCAGGATGCGCCGCCCGCTGCCACTGCACAATAAAGCGCTCGCGGTGCTCCGCGAATGGGATGGCAAGCGCACCCATCGTCTTCTGCAACGCGGTGTGATGGCCTTCTCCGACTCCGATGGCCAGCGTGAACTCGGCGCCGTAGGCGCCTTCATCTTTTGGGCCGGCCCCATTGTCGCCGTTCGGCCCATTGCCCCTCCGCCCGGTGCATGCCAAGTCGATCTCGCCCATGATGGCGATGTTTCCGTTCGTGGCCAAGCCAAACTCCCAGTCCATCCTGCGGTGCTGCGCCAGGTCCTGCCAGCCGTCGCTCGCGCCCACAAATCCGCAGCTCATGCGCAGGAACCCGCAATCGGCCGTCATGGCCAGCGACCACTGATTCTTCCATGCCAGCAGCACGCTGTGCCCCGCCACGTCCAACGCGCGCGCCGAGTTGCCGGCGCCGCCGCCGTCGAGATGCGGGGCCAGCAGCGCATACACCTTCAGCCGCGGCATCAAATCTTTACGGCCTTCAAGGCGCACATGCTGCAACACCACCCCGTGGTGCGGATCAGTAATCATCTCCTTGGTCAACGTGTACCGCCCTTCGCGGTCGTGGCTCACGTACCGCACCGCCAGCGCCGCGGGATCGATGTACTCGAAGCTCGATTCGAGATCGCGTTTCTCCTCATGCACAAACGTCTCGCCGTCGGTGATGAGGAACTCCATGTCGCGCACCTGCGGACGGTCGATCGTCGGGAAATAGATCTCGTTCAGAATTCCATGCGAGCAGGTGAACCAAACATGGCTCGACCCCGCGTAGGCCGTCACCACCGCATCCTTCACGCTCGAAGTCCAGCGCGGGGCAAGCCCCGGCGCGCCAAAGGCCTCGCCCTGCTGCTCAAGCCATCGGTACATGGGCTGATCGCTCACTTGTATTTGCTCTGTTTAAGTTTTGGGGAGAGCACGTTTTACTTTTGCCTGTCGCTGCAATGATACGTCAGGCGACCGCGATAGATGTTTAACCGCGGTTCACAGTTTCGATGCCTGAGACCGCATCCACTATGCGCAAATTCAAAGTTCGCGAAAAAATCGCGCGCCTCCACGCGCGCGGCTGACTTGGCGACTTTCCGTTAGGATGCCTCCGCGAGTTCGGTCGCGATGCGCCGTTTTTGCCGAGACGAGACGAATCGGCGTTCCACCAAAAGATAGAAAACCCAGGCGGCAAATACGGCAACGATAATCTGCAGAAACCACGAAATCACGTAATAGTTGCCCACGCATCCCATGCGTCTTGCCGGTACGTCTACCAGCCCGAGGAAATAAGCGTGAATGAGATAAAGGCTGTACGAAAAAGATCCCAGCCAGAACAGTGGCTTCAAGATTCGCCGATGCTTCAATTGCCCTTTCACTTTCCGCAAAACCCAGAATAAAGCAAGGTAAAAAAGTATCGCGCAACACTGCAGGCGCGATGTCTGTCTCCCGCCGGGGTCTCTTACCGCCGCCCGCGTGATGGCAAAAACAATGGTCAAAGCCACGCCTGCCGATGCCACGGTCCAGTTCACCCGATTCACCTTTGGACTGTAACCGGCAAACTCGCTCGACCCGATCTCTACGGCGAGAAAGAAAAGCCCTCCCAGCCCGAATTGATACCACAGATCCATTGGGAACGGTCCTGCGTCGCCGGTGACGATCTGCCAGGCGAGCGATTCCACCGTCAACGCGGTCACTGCAAGAGAAAGAAAAGTCAAACCGGCTTGCGCGCTCCATCGTTTCCGAATCCACTGCGCAATCAGCAGAATCGCTCCGATGATCGCGTAAAACACCACTTCGTAGCACAGGCTCCAGTAGTCGCCGTTGACAGCTTCCTGTCTGGCTTCGCACTGAATCATCAGGAGGTTCGCCAGCCAGAAAGGCGCTCTCGCGCTCAGCGGTATCGGATGGTGAACCATGGGAATCAGATGCCACCGCTCGGCCAGAATCAGGCTGCCCGCATACGCCACACCAAGCGCGACGGCGGATAGGTACGGAGGATAGATTCGGCGCGCCCGATCGAATGCAAAACGCCGCACCTTCTTGCCCGATGCAAATGCGCTGTATGCGGCTCCGGTGATGCAATATCCCGAGATCACAAAGAACAGCATCACTCCCAGTTGGCCGCGCATGCTGAAGCCGAATATGGGCCACCTTTCCAAAGACGTGCCGCCCACATAATGTTCGGCAGCATGACACATCACAACCCACAGTGCTGCAAGGCCTCGCAGGATATCGAGGCTTTCGAATGGGGCGACCTTTCCGGCCCTCTCCGTCACTTGCGAATCTCCATCAAAGATGAATGCCACCCTCGGCGCGCCTTTGTTTTCGAGCCGGGGAGTGAGGCACCGCTGAGTCGCTCACCAGCCTTGTGCCGGATGCCCTCCTTCGCGGCGTCTCTGCTTTTGCCGCTCCGTTGGGACATCGCCGATTGCCTAACTCGCCGTTCTCGCCCGCACCAGCATATATTTCACTGCCGCCTCAATCTCCGACGGCGTCACATCTTCCACCACGCCCGCATCGCCAATCCCGATAGGCAGCACGAAGCGCCGCACTCCGCCAACGTTTTTCTTGTCGCTTGCCGTGGCCGCCAGCACCCGCGCCCCGCTCACCTTCAACTTCGGCAGCGGCCCGTAGCGATAGACGAGCTTCTCCATCCGCTCCATTTGGCTGCCGGTGATCGTGCCCCTGCGCCGCGCCACGGCCAGCGCCGCCACCATGCCCCACGCCACTGCCTCGCCGTGCAGCATGGCTTTGTAGCGCGTGGCCTGTTCCAGCGCGTGGCCCACCGTGTGCCCGAAGTTCAAGATCATGCGCAGGCCGCCTTCGCGCTCGTCGCGGCTCACCACATCGGCCTTCATCCGCACCGACGCGGCAATCACGCGCTCCAGCGCCTTCGGCTCGCGGTTCAGAATCGCGTCGGCGTGCTCCTCCATAAAGCGCACCAGCGCCCGGTCGCGAATGATGCCCGCCTTCACGCTCTCCATCAGTCCCGCGCGCAGTTCGCGGTCAGAGAGCGTTCCCAATACAGCAATATCGGCAAAGACGGCCCGCGGCTGCAGAAAATTCCCCACAAGATTTTTGCCCTCGGGCAGGTTCACGCCTACCTTGCCGCCCACGCTCGAATCCACCTGCGCGAGGAATGTTGTGGGCACCTGCACGTAGGGGATGCCGCGCATAAACACCGCCGCCACAAATCCGCCTACGTCGCCCACAATGCCGCCGCCAAAAGCAATCAGAAACGATCCCCGGTCGCCGCCCGCGCGAATCATCTCCCGCGTCAGGCGTTCCACGTTCTTGATGTTCTTGTGCTCTTCGCCCGGTGGAAGAA
>JBAWFY010000552.1:0-6908 GCA_049592335.1 Occallatibacter sp. | reverse complement strand
GCACCATTGCAACGATCGCCGGTTTCGATGCCCCCATCGATTTCAGGATGCCGATTTCGCGCGTGCGCTCCAGCACGGCCGTGTACATCGATTGCAGAATCACCAGGAATCCGATAATCACCGCAATCGTGGTGACCACGGTAAGCGCCAGATTGAATCCCGGCAGCTTGTCCGGCGTCATCTGGTTCAGCCAGCTATCGACCGTTGTCATCGTGTTATTGCCAAAGCCTCGTGTGGAGCGAATCTCCTCCATCACCAGGTCGGCGTTGGCCGGGCTGTCGCACTTGATGTAAAAAATCGATGCGTGCCCCTCGGCTCCCACCAGATCTCCCATCGTGTCGATGGGAATCAGTTTGCGGCCACCTTTGCCTTCCTCCACAATGCCGCTGATCCGGAACGGATGATCGAGAATCTGCACCGTGTCGCCCACCACATAGGGCTTCCCCGTAGCTGGATTCCGCTGCCCGGCAAACACATTGTCGACGAGCGCGTCGTTCGGTCCCTCAAACCTGCCGCCGGAGACAAAGACAAAGGGCTTCAATGCGTTGAAAGTATCGTAGTCGATCCCGTAAACCACTTCGACGTTGTGACTGGTTGAGAGATGCTGAATCACTGGAGCTACAACAGCCACATGCGGCAGCTGGCGCAACGCAATAGCATCCTTCACCGGCATCGAAGCCCCGCCAACCCCGCCGAACAAGCTGGCGTTCGACGGCAGCAGCATAATGTCCGCGCCAATGCCGTTAGTGCGCTGGGTGCTGCTATGCAACATCCCCATAAACACAGCGACGATCGAGAGGATCATTACCACCTCGATGGCCACGGCAAAAATGCTGATGATGGACCGCAACGGCCGATGCGCAAGATTGGCAAGAATGAGCTTATTCATGTTCGAACTAGGCTCCGTCGGAGAAACACCGGAGCTTCCCGGTTTCAGGGTATCAGTTTGGGCCAAAACTCAGTGATCGGTGGTCAATGGCTGGTCGTCAGCCGGCGCCCTGCCCTGTTTCCTGGAAGCTGAGGTCTGAAATTCTCTTTTCCAGTTTGGGACGAGTTGCCCATTTCTGTTCCCTATTGAGAGCTTCCTGCTCTCTGCCTTTGACCTTACCCTTCACTCGGATTATCGTGTAAGGTGATTTATTTCGTGGGTTTTGGCCCGCGTTTGGTCGCCGATGGGGAATTTCGGAGAAGACCTGCGTAAGGAGCGCTTGACGCGCGGCGTTGCGCTGGAAGACATTACGGCGGTCACCAAAATTAGCCAGCGGCATCTGATCGCGCTGGAGCAGGAGAGGTTTCGCCTGCTTCCCGGCGGCATTCTGAGCAAAGGCATTGTCCGCGGCTACGCTGCCGCCCTTGGCCTCGATCCACAGGACTGGACACAGCGTTTTCTCAACGCCACCAACGCATCCGGCCAGCGATCCGACGAGGACTGGACGGCCTTTGCTTCGAATGTGGGCAAGGCGCGGATTCTGCGCCGCGAAGCTGCCGAAATTCGTCTGCGCTGGATCGGCGCCGGGCTGCTTCTATTGGCGGTCTTGATCGGCGCCTTCCTCGTGGTGCGCTACTACGGAGTGCTCCATGGCTGGTGGCCTACGCTTCTACCGTTGCACCAGACCTCTTCGGCTCTCCATGCCGCGTGGAACCACGTCGCGCATCTTTTCACGCAAGCGCGTCAGTAAGCAGTCGACATCAACTTCAGCGCGAACACTGCAGCCAGTCTTCCAGAAATCCGCGCAGCTCAACGGGAGGCTTGAGCCATGCCTGCGCCGCGGTTTGGCGATGCTCCGGCCGCACCAGAACCGTGAGCCCGCGGCCTTGCAATGCCCTGAAGCCGTCCTCATCCGTAAAGTCGTCGCCGAGGTAAGCGATCTGCGCTTCAGGCTCCATCTCCCGAACGATCGTCGACACGGCATCGCCCTTGTCGGGATGCGCCACCCGCAGTTCCACGCCCCGTTCGAATTCCAGCAGCCGCAGCAAAGGCGGCTTCCCAAACGGCTTCAACACCTTGCGGATCGAGGCGGCCGCGTAGTCCGCCTCGCGGGCCGGGAGCCCGCGCCAATGCATGGCAATGCCGCCCGGTTTGATCTCGGCCAACCCGATCAGACCCGCCTGAGCGATGCGCCTTTTGGCCTCCGCCAGCAATTCCAGGCATTCGCCGTCGATGGGCATTTCGCTATAACTTCCGTTCGGCAGGAGTCGTTCCATTCCGTGAACGCCCCACATCTCCACGTTCTCGAACGGCTCGAGCAGCGCCTTCAACTCCGTGAGCGGCCGTCCGCTGATCACAGCCACGCGAGTCTTGCCGGAATCGGCGATCTTATCCAGCAGCGACAGCACGCCGGCGTAAGGCCGCGCCTGGAACCGATCCACATGGAAAGGCGCGATCGTGCCGTCATAGTCAACCAACAGCGCTGCGCAAGGCGCTTTCTTCAGCATTTCAAAAAATTCCGAAACAACCAGGGAAACAGGCATTGCCAAGGTCATGCTATACCTCCACCGGCGTTCGCTCCGAGACGCTCGAGTTTTCGCCCGGACTCACGCGAAGATCGCAGAGCGCGCCGATCAGATTGCTGGCCCACCAATATATATTGTGTTCTTTAACAATCGCTCGCATGCGCCGCATGCGTTCCATTCTTTCGACCTGATCCATCCTCAGCGCCTGAGCGATTGCATCTCCCGAGGCTTCAGCGTCGTAAGGGTTCACGATGATTGCATCGCGCAGTTCGCGCGCCGCCCCGGTAAAGCGGCTCAGGATCAGCACCCCCTGCTCATCTTTCTGCGCCGCCACGTACTCTTTGGCCACCAGGTTCATTCCATCGTGCAGTGAGGTCACGATCAGTAGATGAGCCACGCGGTAGATACGCCGCACTTCGTCCTTGTTGTGCTGGCGCAGCAACAGCACGATCGGTCTCCATCGCCCGCGAGCAAAGCGGGTATTGATGCGGGTGGCCTCGGATTCAATCTCGGCCTGAAAATCCGCGTAGCGCTTGATGTGTGTGCGCGAGGGCGCCGCCAGCTCAATGAAAGTGAATCTGCCCTGGAACTCCGAGTACCTGTCGAGGAACGATTCGACGGCCTGAAAGCGCTCCACAATGCCCTTGGTGTAGTCCGCTCGATCTACACCGGCTCCGATCCAGCAGCTTTCAAGATCCAGCTCTTCGAGTACGGCTGCGCGCTCTTCCTCCACGCTGCGCTCCTCCGCGTGCCCCGTTTGGCCGTCCATTTCGACGCTAATGGGAAAGGGCAGCACGTGCGATTGGTGCTCGTTGCGGGTGACCGTGTAATGCTCCCAGTCGATGCGCGCCTCAAGCGCGTGATCCACGGTGTTCAGGAAATTGTTGCAGTGCGCGCGCACGTGAAAGCCGATCAAATCCGCTCCCAGCAGGCCGTCCAGTAACTGTGCCTGCCAGGGGCAAATCTCGAACGATTCCGGATTAGGCCACGGGATGTGCCAGAAAATGGCCACGCGCGCGTGCGGCAACCGCTCCTTCACCATGCGCGGCAGCAGCGCGAAATGGTAGTCCTGAATCAGCACCACGGGCTGCTCCTCGCCGCCCACTTCTTCCGCCAGCACATCGGCGAATCTCCGGTTCACCCGCCGGTACTGTTCCCAGTCCGCGGCGCGAAAGATGGGGCGCGTGTGCGCGTTGTGGCAGAGCGGCCAAATGCCTTCGTTGGCGAACCCGTAGTAATATCCGTCTTCCTCTTCCTGGCTGAGCCACACGCGGCGCAGCGTATACCGCATCTCGTCCGGTGGAACGCGCAACCTGTCGTGAGCGTCCACTGTCTCCGCATCGGCGTCCCCGCTGCCATGGGCGATCCAGGTGCCGTCGCATGCCCACAGCACCGGCTCGAGAGCGGCGACCAATCCGCTCGCCGGCGCCGAAGCCTCGATGCGATCGCCGTAGTGCGTATGCACATAAGGCTCGCGATTGGAAACCACGTAGAGGCTCCCCTCGCCAAGTTTGTCCCGCACGTACGCGCCCAGACGATCCGCCGTCCATTCTGAATCCTTGGCATTGCGCAGCCGCGCTTCCACTTCCGCGGCTTCGCGCGCTCGCTCGATGCTCCTTGCCAGCGGCACAACCTCGCGAGTCACAGGAAGCAGAAATTCAACCTCGCTTTTCGGCGGCGGTGCATGTTTGCCGGCTCGCACCTCCTTCAGCCATTCCGCCATGCGCGCGATCGGTCTGGTCAGGCTCCATCGCACAATCAAAACCGTCAGCGCGACAATCACCAGCACCTGCAGCACGATGCGCACAAACGCGCTGCTCCAGCTGCGAAAAATCTCTGCCCGGATGTAGGAGCTGTCGTGGACAACGACAATGCCCCCCAGCAAGCGACTGCCCAAGCCATGCAGCGGAATGGCCAGAACATAATTCTGCCGGAACACATTCCGCGTATACGTGCTCTCGGCGCGATCCTGCTCCAGAGCATTGGTAAGCACCTTCGGCGTTTCGTGCAGCGCGGCGAGCTCAGGCGCAACGGCCAACGGCGCTCCGTCCGGCCCGTAGACGCCAATTCCTTCCAGGTGATCGCGGTTGCTGAAGCGCATCACCAGCTCCTCTAACCCCGCGCGATCTCCGGTTTCCAGATAGAGCTCCGCCATCCCGGCAAGACTCTCACCTAATGTGCCGGCCTTCCGCTCCAAATCGCTGCGCAGCGCGTCCTTCTCGGCCCTGGTCTCATACCACGACGACGCCAGAGAGACGAGAGTCACTCCGAAGGCCAACGCAACGATCAATCGCCAGCTCAAAATTCGCATAGTGTGTGCCTGCGGCAGCTCCTGGAAACTGCCCGTTCAAATGTGCCGGCGTGCATCAGGAGCCTGGGATCGAGGCCTTCGGCTCCGCTTCGCGTCCGCAATCGCGAGAGGTCTTATGTCTCTGAAGCAGCTGTCGAATAGATCGGAAATCACGAGTCGAGATAGTCCCTAAAGTAAACCGCGTCCTCGTATTAGATGCCGGCTGCGCCGCAAACGTCCTCCCCGGTTTCTGTTGTGCCGCACGGCTCCGATTGGCCCTCGCCGCGCTCGCACGCGGAGCCTCGGGGCAACTGCCGCGTTGTCAGCGGCATCCAAAATTCATACCAAGCCGGCAACGAGGCCGAAGTGTGAAGAAAGCAGGCAGCTCATCCGATCCCCTTTGGTACAAAGACGCCGTTATTTACGAGTTGCATGTACGCGCTTTTGCCGACGGCAATAACGACGGCATTGGCGACTTCGCCGGGCTCCTCACCAAACTCAACTATCTTCAGGATCTCGGCGTCACCTGCATCTGGCTCTTGCCCTTCTTCCCTTCCCCGTTGCGCGACGACGGCTACGACATCTCCGACTACACCGGCGTTCATCCCAACTACGGCACTCTCGACGACTTTCGCCAGTTCCTCGATGCCGCTCATGCCCGCGGCATGCAGGTGCTCATCGAGTTCGTCATCAATCACACCTCCGATCAGCACCCCTGGTTCCAGCGGGCACGGCTCGCGCCGCCCGGCTCCGTCGAACGCGACTTCTACGTGTGGAGCGATTCCTCAGCGAATTTTCCCGGTGTACGCATCATCTTCTCGGACACCGAAAGCTCCAACTGGACCTGGGATCCGCTCGCCAAGGCGTACTACTGGCATCGCTTCTTCTCGCATCAGCCCGATCTGAACTTCGACAATCCCCTCGTCCTCGAAGAGATGCTCGCCGCCATGCGCTTCTGGCTCGACATGGGAGTCGATGCTCTGCGCCTCGACGCCATTCCCTATCTCGTCGAGCGCAATGGCACAAACTGCGAAAACCTGCCTGAAACGCACGCCATCATCAAAAAGCTTCGTGCCGCGGTAGACGCCGGATACGCCAACCGGTTTCTCCTTGCCGAAGCCAATCAATGGCCCAGCGACGTCCGCCCCTACTTCGGCGACGGCGACGAATGCCAGATGGCCTTCCACTTCCCGCTCATGCCGCGCATCTACGTTGCTCTCCGACAGGAAGATTCCCTGCCCATCAGCGAGATCATGGCGCAAACGCCGGAGATCCCAGCCAACTGCCAGTGGGGCTTGTTTCTGCGCAACCATGACGAGCTCACCCTCGAAATGGTCACCGAGGACGAGCGCGATTACATGTATCTGGCTTACAGCGCCGATCCCCGCATGAGGCTCAACCTTGGCATCCGCCGCCGCCTTGCGCCGCTGCTTGAAAACAATCGTCTGCGCATCGAGTTGCTCAACAGCCTGCTGTTTTCTTTTCCCGGCACGCCCATCCTCTACTACGGCGACGAGATCGGCATGGGCGATAACCTCCAGCTCGGCGATCGCAACGGCGTGCGCACACCCATGCAGTGGGACAGCACGCTGAACGCCGGCTTCTCGAAAGCCGATCCTGAGCGGCTTTATAGCCCCGTCATCGACGACCCGGTCTTTGGCTATCAGGCCGTCAACGTCAAGGAGCAGATCGAAAACCCTGCCTCGCTTCTGCAATGGACGCGCAAGATGATTGGGCTGCGCAAACTGTTCCGTGTCTTCGGCCGCGGCACGTTCCGCATCCTGCCCACCACCAACCGCAAAGTCCTCGCCTATCTGCGCCAGTATCAGGATCAGATCGTCTTGTGCGTCGCCAACATCTCCCGCTCCGCCCAGCCTGTGCTGCTCGACCTCAACGAATACGAGGGCCGCACGCCGGTCGAAATCCTCGGCTACGTACCGTTCCCCAGGATCGCTCGCGATCCTTACGTCCTCACACTCTCGCCCTACACTTTTCTCTGGTTTGAGCTCCAGCTCGCTCCCACGGCCTCCGATCTGCCCCTGGAACTGGATGCCGACCCCGCGGACGGATGGGCGCTCGCAAACTTCGAGCAGCCGCAAGCCGTCGCGGTCGCGGAATCATGGTTTCGCGAGAACGATGCGCAAAAGGAAGTAGAGCATTCTGC
>JBAWFY010000551.1:0-2417 GCA_049592335.1 Occallatibacter sp. | reverse complement strand
GCCCGCATCTCTTCCGATGCGATATAGGCCAACAGCGTCTCTTCCTCCGTCGCGCCATGGTCGAGTCAGTTCCTCGTGATGAATGTCGGGAAGAAAAAGCTTCGCGATTTCGACAGAGCATTTCTCGAACTTGAATGGATCGTCTTTGAAGCTCCCATAAACCATATCTAAGTACGGAGCGAATTGCGCTTCTGGAAGCTGCATCTGTTTATTTCTTGTGCTTTTTATGGGCTGAGACTTCAGTGGCTTGAACTTTCGAGTAGTGACCCAATCGAGCCATGGAGATGGTGAATGCAAAGAACTGACCGCGGTACCTTGTTTAATATCGTCGATCCAGATTCTTGGAATTCGCTGCACATCGAGGATAGTGAACACGGCCTTGTAGTTTTGGAAGCGTATTCCTGTCTGTGTAGTTCGCCAAACGGCCACCAAATCATCATCGCTTCCGAAGCCTTCTGCGCCGGGCACAGCAAGACCAAGGAAGCGCACGTCGCGATAGACACCAGCGTTTCCGAACACAAGAATTGGTGGGAAATGAGCGCTGCAGGTGGTGTTGTGCGCCTCATCGAAGAGATTACGCAGGATCAAGTTCCCTTGTCGCGGTGTACTGTGCAAGTCTTTCGGACCATGATTATCGCCGTAATAGATGAAGCGTCCTCCTTCACGATCCAGATAATCAGGCCAATTTCCGTCCGCAAAGCTGGTTTTCAACGCTATGAGTTTCAGAGTTGCGACGTGGGGTCTTTTCCCGAGATGACGAAAGCCAGCACTGTTGTCAACCCCGAGCAGCTTTGGTAGCGGGTCGTCGGAGGAGTTCCCTCGCCTGGATCCACCGTACACTTCATCGACTACAAGATCGACCGTGTCTAGATTTTGGTCTACCATCCGAGGTCTCCTCTTGCAGAGTCTGTTCCCGAATCCGCTGGAATACAGCGGTCATGACTTCTGAGCAAACGCCGTTACCGCAGAGCCGGATTTTTTCACGCCGATTCCCGAATGGCAGTACGTGATCCCTTCCGCCTCCCATCGCCTTCAATAGTTCATTCGGTTGAAGCATGCGCAAATAGGGAACGCCATTCGTCCAGGTGACCAATCCGAATCGGTCGATTGTTGTAACTGTTCGAAGCGGCATTGAAAGCGGCTGCCATCCGCCCGCATAATCCGAACCGTAGTAAACGATTATGAATGGGACATTCTTTCCTAGTTCTTTGATCGCACGAGCGGCTCTTTGGAGAGTCGGTTTGGCTCGTCCACGTCGATGAAGCTTCTGTGACTTATACGGAGCACTCCATTCAATAATATCCGCCGCAGAAAGACCAGGCGTTCTGCTGGTAGACAGTAACTCGTCTCGCGTCACGGTTGTTCCGTTACGATCACAAATCAGGAACAACCTCTTACGCGCTTGAGGAGATCCGAAGTCCGCTGAATTCAGGTAAAGGCTGCTTACGGTGTATCCCAGCGCAGAAATCGTTTTGACCAACTCATCGTGTCGATCCCACTGTTTCATCCGATTCACGTTCTCGACGATCACCCAGCGAGGCTTCATGGACCTGATCCATGGAATGATCCCTATGGCTGTTTCGCGACTTTTTTCAGATCCGGGTTTTGACCCTCGCGCAATTGAGTGCGCTGTACACTCGGGGGAGGTCAGCAGAACGTCTGGCTTGAACCGGCGTGCCAGTTCAGCGGTACTTACTGTCTCGATTTTCTGGGTGAGAACTTCCGCTTTGGGAAAGTTGGCTTTGTAGGTTCTTGTGGCGAGTTCCCAGGCATCCAAACCTAGAAGCGGTCTGCCACCCCCTCGGACAGCGCCACGTGCCCCAAATCCCCCTCCGCAGAAAAGATCTACAAATGTCAGGTTCTGCATTTGCGTCGTCTCACTCCGCTTCTACTGTTAAATTGCGATCGACTGATTCTACTTTGCCGGTGAAGTGCAATGCAATTGCCTCTTTTTCATTAGGATAGACGAAATGACTCCCTCAGCCCCAATTCGCGAATCTGCTTTGGGGGAAAGGTACATCGGCGAGTACCCCTGACCCTTTACTTCGCCCAACCGTGTGTCGGAGGGCCGAGTGCCACCAAGTAGCTATCGCTGCGCGTCGCTTCGTAATTCGCTGGCAGTGGTGGAAGTTGGCGTATTTGTCTTTTCTTCATCTTATTCATCTTCAAAGGGTGAAGCCCATGTTCTGATCGCGCGCCGGCGATATGCTCTCGGTTATTTCGAGGGCCGCTGTTTTACCGACCTCAGTGCTGAGTCGTTGGCCTAAACGGCTCAAATCGTCGGTAAGGATGCTTGCATCGTGGCTCGCGCGTGAAATCGCCACGTAGCCAAATCGGGAGTTCAGCAGGTCGGGATGGACGCTGGTGTCGGCGTGAATGAGGACGCGCTCAGAAGTGAGGCCCTGGGCGCTGTGACT
>JBAWFY010000550.1:0-3707 GCA_049592335.1 Occallatibacter sp. | reverse complement strand
GATGAGGCTCAGCTCCCAAAACAAAAACCAGTGGAAAAAATTGAGCGCGGTGAAGGAGCCGAAGAGGCCTGCTTCAAGCGCGAGCACGAGGCCAAAGAAAAGCCCTGGCATGTGATGTACTCGATGTTGCGCGGCGTCGACGGCCATCAGAGTAACGATGGCCGAGAGCACGAGCATCAGTCCCCCAAGCCCGTCGACGCCGAGATGATACTCAATGCCGAGCGACGGCGCCCACGCGGCGCGCTCCACAAGTCCGATGCTGCCGTTCGCGGGCAAATGCGTCCAAATGTAGAGCGAGAGAAGCAGGCAGGCAAGCGAAGTGACGATCGCCACCATGCGCGCATGACGACCGGAGAAGAGCGCAATTGCGGCGCCCACGAGCGGCAGCACGGTGAGGAACGTCAGAATGTGGAGCGCAAGCACGTTCATGGCCGGCTGCTCCAGAGAAGAATTGCGGCCAGCACAACCACGGCCGCGGCCAGAATGCGCAGATAGTTCTGCACGCGTCCGCCTTCAACGCGCGACAGCAGACCGCCGCCCGAAGAAAGCTCCTCGCAGGTCTTGTCGAAGCCGCCGTTGACCCAGTTGTTATCGAGAAAGCGATTGAAGTGCGCCCAGAGGCCGGTGAGCCAGACGACGAGAGCAACGATGCCGCCCCAGACGCGGCGGTCGAGCCAGTCGGCCACACGCGCCCACCATGCATAAAAGGCGATCACGGTCGCGCCGTAGAGCTCGTCAACATAGAGTCGATCACGCAGCGGAGCCCAGAGCCACGGTGCGGATTTCTCAATCGCGTCGGACTCCTCCGGTTTGGGCGATTTGTTGCCGTAGAGCCACCAGCCGAAGCCGAGACCAATGAAGACAACCACGGAAGAGCCAAGCATCAGCAGGCCGAGGCCGGGCTCGAAGAAAGCATGGATGCCGAACGCCGCTGTCCGATTCTCAAGGAATGCGCGGAACCAAGGCCAGGCGGGCGTGCCGATAACGCCGAGCAGAACAGCGAAGACAGCGAGAATAACCAGCGGCAGCGTCATCACCCTGGGGCTTTCATGCGCGTGCTTCTCGCCGCGATTGTAACCAAAGAAAACATAAGAAACCTGCCGCGTCATATAGAACGCTGTGAGTAATGCGCCGAAGATGAGCAGGTAAAACGGCCCTTTAATCGCTGCGGAGTGCTGCGCGGCTTCGATGATCGCGTCCTTTGACCAGAAGCCCGAGAGTAGTGGGAAACCACAGAGCGCCAGCATGCCGATGGTGTAAGTAAGAAACGTGAGCGGCATATCGGACCTGAGTCCGCCCATCTTGCGGATGTCCTGTTCCTCATGACAGCCGTGGATGACCGATCCCGCGCCAAGGAAGAGCAGCGCCTTGAAGAAGGCGTGCGTGATGAGGTGGAACATGCCCACGGCAACACCGCCCAAGCCAAGCCCGGCCATCATGTAACCGAGCTGCGAAACGGTCGAGTAGGCGAGGATGCGCTTGATGTCGTTTTGCGCGACGGCGATGAGCGCAGCGAAAACGGCGGTGACAGAACCGACCCAGGTGACCACAACAAGCGCGGTCGTCGTGCCGGTTGCTCCACCTGGCAACTGTGGAGCGCCCGCGGCCATTAATGGATAGACACGCGCAACAAGATACACGCCTGCCGCTACCATGGTGGCAGCATGGATGAGCGCTGAGACGGGCGTAGGGCCTTCCATGGCATCGGGCAGCCAGACGTGCAACGGTAGCTGGCCGCTTTTGCCCGCGGCTCCAGCAAAGATCAGCAGGCCGATGACGCCGGCGGCCGAGAGCCCAAGGCCTGCGTGCTGCGTTAGCAGAACTGAAAGCGCCAGCGGTTCGATCAAGCCGACGCCGTGGTTATAAAAGAGCAGCGTGCCCGTCTGCGAGAAGAGCCAGACGATGCCGAGCAAAAAGAAGATGTCGCCGACGCGGGTCGTCACAAAGGCCTTTTTCGCGGCGGCTGCAGCGGAGGGCTTTTGATACCAGAAGCCGATGAGCAGATAGGAGGTGAGGCCGACAATTTCCCAGCACATGAAGAGCAGCAGGATGCTGTTCGCAATTACGACGCCGAGCATGGCGCCGGCAAAGAGCGAGAGGAAGCAGAAGAAGCGCGTGAAGTTTTCGTCGTGGGCCATGTAGCCCGTGGAATAGATGAAGATGAGCAGGCCGACGAACGAGACCATCACCAGCATGACAGCGGCGAGCGGATCGAGAACCCATCCGAGATCAACGGTGGAGTTGCCGAAGCGCAGCCACGTGAAGTTGACGAACTCTCGGACCACAGCACCGTGGGCCCAGGCGGCGACGACGTGAATGAACGCGGCCAGCGAAAGCACAAGCGAAATGGACAGCGAGCCGATGGCAAGCGCGGCTGCCGGTTTGCGGCGCGGTTGCTTCAGGAGCGCGATCACACCCGATGCCACAATGGGCGCCGCGGGGATCAACCAAAGAACACCCGTGATTGCCGAAGCGGCGAGTTGTGGAGTGAGTGCTGCAGGTTCGTGCATCAAGCCTTCACCCCTTCATCCTGTTCATCTTGTCGAGATCCGTGGTGTTGGTGTGGCGATAGATGGAGATGACGAGGCCCAGGCCCACAGCGGCTTCGGCCGCAGCCACGGCGATCGAGAAGATTGCGAACATCATTCCCGTAAGCAGTTCGGGATGCGGACCAAATCGCCAGAACGCGATCAAATTCAAATTGGCTGCGTTCAGCATGAGTTCGATGCCGATGAGCACGAGAATCGCATTACGGCGCACCAGCGCACCCGCCAGCCCAACAGCGAAGAGCAGCGCCGCAACCACGAGATAACCGGCAAGTGGCGTGGTCATGCCCACACTTGTCATTGGCGCCTCTCTTTCTCGTGCATGGCCACGATGACGGCACCGACAGTTGCCGCGGTGAGCAGCAGACCGACAATTTCGAGCGGTAGAACGTAGCGCCCCACCAGCGCGTTGCCAATATCGTGAACGGTGACGGCGGAAACGGCAGCTTGCTGGGGGATAGCGCGGACACTTTGGAGTACGGCCCACGCAAGCACGGCAAAAACGGCGGCAGCAATCACGAGGCCCGCGGCCCAGCTGCGGCTGAAGACGCCGTCTTTGGGCAGATCGGAACCGCGCGTAAGCAAAATGGCGAAGACGATCAAGATGGCGACAGCGCCGATGTAAACGAGGATCTGCGCGAACCCTGCGAATTGCGCGTCGAGCTCAAGGTAAAGCAAAGCGAGGCCGGCAAAGGCCACAGTGGTGGCGAGGGCGCAGTGTACCAGTTGCTTAAGCAGCACGGCAGCCAAGCCGCCGCCGATGGTGAGGGCCGCAAGCAGATAGAAAACGAAACTCATCGTTCTGGCGCTCCCTCACATTGCTGAGTTGCTACAGTCTCCATCGATTCCACTCCGCCCCACAACAATTCCCCACCAGAGGTCCAAAATCTGCGCGACTTGGGCACGTGCCACGACGATCAATCGATTTGCTTGTACCCGAAGAGTTGCCATCGGTTGTCCTCGAGATGAAATACATAAAGTAGATGGATCTCACCATTTTCATAACCGCGGGTTTCGTTTACTGTTGCAGTCCACCGCATAGGAGATCCAACTCCATGTGCGTAAAGTCCTTCTATGCGGGCGGACTTTTGCGTACCTAGCTTTGACTCGATCAATTTCTGTTGACCTGCGAATTCCGCCAGCGTCATCGCCGCTTTGAAT
>JBAWFY010000549.1:0-8145 GCA_049592335.1 Occallatibacter sp. | reverse complement strand
AGCCAGTCGATGACCATGTTGCCCGGCCCGGTATCAAATGCCACCACTACTGCGTGGGGCAGACTTTTGGACGGGAGCGCAGTTAAGTTGGCAATGCCACCGATGTTTTGCAGAATGCGGCCTCGCTTCATGTCCGCGAACATCACGTAATCGAACATTGGGACGAGCGGAGCTCCCTGACCGCCGGCGAGCATGTCGGCTGGCCTGAAATTCGAAACCACAGGCACGCCGAGCTCGGCGGCGACGGCCTGTGCTTCGCCTGCCTGCCACGTGCACGCAAAACTCCGGCCTGCGTACTTTTCGGTCCGTGCCTGGTGGTAGAGCGTCTGTCCGTGGCAACCGACGAGATCGAGCCGCGTTTTGTGTTTGCGGGCGGTTTCTTTCACGGCTTCGGCGTACGCGAGACCGAGTCTCCAGTTGAGCCGCGCCAACTCTGCCGTCGAAATGGATTCGGCATTCATCGCCGCAAGCACGGCCCGGCGAAGCATAGCTGGATAAGTGAAGTGCTCATGCGCGAGGAGCGTGAGCGTGGGAGTCGATCGTGCAACATTCTTTGCGGGATTTTTGCGCGCTGAACGCGATTCCGCGATCCGCACCACTGCCACATCGATGCCGTCGGCCGAGGTGCCGCTCATCACGCCGGCTACCGTCATGGCGCTCGTCTTCATGCGTTCCTCTGCCCGGCGGCCTTCGTCACCGTCTCGCCGAAGCGCAAAATACGCGCACGCAGGGCGTCGAATTGTTTCTGGGTAAGTGCCGACGGTATTTTTGCCGGGAAGGTCTTGAGGCGTTTCCGCGCCGACTCTTTCGCTCGTTCCATCAAAATGCGATGAAACGTTGCCGACCTCTCGCCCTCGCGAATCAGTGCTTCATAGGCCTCAAAGATCGGCTCGGGATGATGACAGATCAGCGCGAGGTCTGCCCCCAGACGCACGGTATCAGCGGCGGCATCGGCGATGGGCATGAATTTAGCGACGCCACCCATTTCCAAGTCATCGGAGACGACGATGCCGCGATAGCCGATGCGCTTTCGCAGTACGGTTTGCATCCAGAACTTCGATACTGTGGCCGGGCGCTCGGGATCGGCCGTGAGCGGGTACGCCGCGTGGTTCACCATCACCATCGGCATCTGGCGGCGCAGAGCGCGGTAAGGCTCCATGTCCTCTTTCCACAACTCGTCCCAGCCGCGTTGAATTTTCGGAGTTTCGAGGTGTGAATCGAGCGTACCGCCACCGAGGCCCGGGAAATGCTTGCCGCAGCCGGCTACGCCTTGCGATTTGAGGCCGGCGAAAAACTCACAAGCGTAGGCGACGACGCCCGCTCCGGTTGCGGCAGCGCAACGCGTCGTCATCACACTGCGCGATTCGGGTAGCGCGAGATCGAGCACGGGGGCCAGCGAGGAGTTAAATCCGAAGGCTTTCACGGCGCGGGCAATGAGTTCGCCATGCTGCCGCGCAAGCACAGCTTTTCCGGGTTGCCGTGCTGCGTTTGCCACGGTTTCGACCGGTGGAAGGGGAGCCAGTACATCGCGCAGCCGATCCACCGTTCCGCCTTCCACATCCACGAACGCGCCAGAATGCGGCGGGCAAAATGCTGTCGCTTCGGTAAGTAAAGCGCGCGTCTGGGCGGTGTCGGCGATGTTGCGCTTGAAGAGGATGATGCCCGCGGGGCGAACCAGCTTGAGCCACGCCCGCTCCAGCGTGGTGAGCTCTTTGTCGCCCAACCCCACGACCAGCAGGCTTCCCGCAGCCTGACGTATGCTCTCCTTCATCACTTCTCCTTCAGCTCTTGCTGCAACTCTTGCAGAAGATTCAGCGCCTGCAAGGGCGTCAGCGAGTTTACGTCGGTGGCCTCGATGCGGTCGACGATCTTCTGCGAGAGCGGCGTGAAGATCGTCATCTGCATCGGGTCGGGTTCGGTTTCGACCTGGACACTCTGCCGTTCCTGTTTCTCGTGCTGGCGCAGCACGTGCTTGGCGCGCTCAATCACCGCCTGCGGCAACCCGGCAAGCCGCGCCACTTCGATGCCGTAGCTTTTGCTCGCCGCACCCGGCTCGATGTTGTGCAGAAACACGATGCCGCCCGCCGATTCTTTAACGCCCACGCGCAGGTTGCGCACGCGAGGGAGCTTTTCGGCGAGCATGGTCAGCTCGTGATAATGTGTGGCAAACAACGTGCGCGCGCCGATTTTCGCGTGCAGAAACTCCACCGTGGCCCAGGCCAGGGAGAGCCCATCGAAGGTGGCCGTGCCGCGGCCCATCTCGTCGAGCAGGATGAGAGAGCGGCGTGTGGCAGTGTTCAGGATTGTCGCGGTCTCTGTCATCTCCACCATGAAGGTCGAGCGGCCGCGGGCCACATTGTCGCTGGCGCCGATGCGGGTGTAAATGCGGTCGACCAGGCCGTAGCGCATTCGGTCGGCTGGCACAAAGCTGCCCATCTGGGCCATCAACACCAGCATCGCGGCCTGGCGCAGATAGGTGCTCTTGCAGCCCATATTCGGACCGGTGACGAGGAGCAGGCTAGGCATCGGCGGCAGCGGTGCTCCCGGCACTCCCGCACTTTTATCTTTTGGAGGCGCTTTCGCGCTTTTATCCTTTGGAGAAGATTCGTCGGAGGCGCATAAATACAAATCGTTGGCGATGAACCGCCCCTCGCGCGTTTCTTCGAGCCACTGCTCGATGACGGGATGCCGCGCTGCCGCGGCCTCGATCACGGGTTCATCGACGAGCTGCGGGCGGACGTAACGCCGCGCCGCCGCCAGATGAGCAAAACATGCAAGCAGGTCCGACTCCGCTACGGCAGCCGAGCTGCGGCGAATGCGGCCGGCGCTCGAGAGAACGAACTTCCTCAGCTCCGCGAAAACGCGTTTCTCAATTTCGATGCAGCGGTCGTGGGCGGTGAGAATCTTGCGCTCGTAGTCTTTGAGCTCGGGCGTGGTGAAGCGCTCGGCGTTCACCAGCGTCTGTTTGCGTTCGTAATCGGCGGGCGCGAGCGCGAGGTTTGCCTTGGTGATCTCGATGTAATAGCCGAAGACCGAGTTATAGCGCACTTTGAGCGAACCGATGCCGGTGCGCCGGCGCTCGCGATCCTCGATGGCGGCGATGGCCTGACGACCCGAAGACGAAACGGTGCGCAACTCGTCGAGCTCCGCGTCGACTCCCGCTGCGATTGCCCCGCCGTCGGTGAGGGTGAGCGGCGACTCGGCGACCAACGTGCGAACGATGCGCGCCGTCACATCGTCGAGCGTGTCAAGATGCGCGGCGATCGTGCGCCACTGTGGAGCGTTCATGGTATCGAGCGCGGTTTTGAGAGCAGGCAGTCGTGCCAAGCTTGCGGCGAGCGCGCGCACATCGCGCGGGCCGGCGGAGTCGAGCGAAATCCGAGCCAGCAGCCGTTCGAGATCGAGAATGCCGCTGAAAGCGCGGCGGATTTCTTCGCGTTTCAAGAGATCGCAGTGCGCTTCGCTGACAGCTTCGTAGCGCGCTGCAATTTCGGTTGCCGAGTTCAGCGGGCGCAGAATCGTGGCTCGCAGCAGGCGCTTGCCCATTGGCGTAAGGCAGGCATCGAGTGTGCGAAACAGCGTGGCGCGATCGTCCTGGCCGGCAAAAAGCGGCTCGACTAATTCGAGATTGCGGACCGTCACCTGGTCGAGCTCGAGCGCGGTGGAGTGCTCCTCGAAGCGGAGTGAATCGATGTGCAGCGCGTCGTTTTTCTGCGTGGTGCGCACGTAGTGCAGCACGGCGCCGGCTGCGATTGCTGCCGGCTCATGTCCGTGCAAGCCGAAGCCTTCGAGCGAGCGCACGTTGAGTTGCCGCTCGACCAGCGGCACGGCGAAGTCGCGCGTCCACACCCAGTCTTCAACGCGGGTGCGTGCGGGAATGCGCTCAAGTAGCGCAGGAGGCTCGGCGCTCGCGGCAAACAGCACTTCGCTGGGAGCGGCCATCAGGAGCGCATCGACGGCTTGCGCGCGCGCATTCGCGCCGCGATATTCGGCTGTACGAAATTCGCCCGTTGAAACGTCGAGCAGAGCCACGGCGTAAAGCCCTTCTCGGGCTCCCAGGTCTTTGGACTTCGTCTCGTACAGCGCGGCCAGAAAATTGTTCTGCTCCTGGCCGAGCCCTGCATCGAGCGCCGTGCCGGGCGAGAGCACGCGCGTGACTTCGCGGCGCACAATCTTTTTCGTGAGCTTGGGGTCCTCCATCTGGTCGCAGAGGGCGATGCGGAAGCCCCGGCGCAGCAACCGGGTCAGGTATTGCTCCACGGCATGGTAAGGAACGCCGCACATGGGAATGCTGCGCTCTTTGTCGCGGGCTGTGAGAGTCAGTTGCAGCTCACGGCTGGCAACCGCCGCGTCATCATAAAAGAGTTCGTAAAAATCGCCCATGCGGAAGAAGAGCAGGGCATCGGGATTCTGCTTCTTCGCAGCGGACCACTGACGCATAAACGGGGTCAGTTCCGCGGAATCTCTCTCTATCGGCTGCTTGTCCTGGTTCCGGGCGGGCAGGGAAGTCAGCACAAAGCCTTCGGCATCCGCCGCACCGTCCGGAAGCGGTGGTTGGGCAGGATCGTGACGCGACGCAAGGCTCCCCTCGGTTCTGCGCACAGCGGGCGCTTCATCAAGAAGCGGGGAAGATCCGGGCCCTTTGGCTGAGTCGTCGGGGTTCACGCTGGTTCTAAGACTATCGCGGCGGCGAGCCGGATGGGTAGAGTTGCCGAACGTGGTGCGCCCGGCGGCCAGTCACCGAAATTTCATGTGACTCAAATCACATCTACGCGTCCAATTGAACGAGACAGTTGTATCTGCCTCACCAAAACATCAAGGATTCCACGCATGAACGGTACTATATTACTCCGCAAACTGATTGCCATTGAACGCCTGATCGGCAAGGCCGAAGACGATACGCTTCGCAACCTGCTCTACGACGCCGAGGATTATCTGATCCAGATGCAGAGCGTTCAGGGCAAAAGCTTCTTTCGCGATGCATTATGTGAAGAGCAGGGCCGGCTGGAATTGATCGGCTGAATCGCGGCGCCATCAGCTTCGACCCCAGCTGCAATTTCCTATACTTTTGGTGCAAATTGGGCGGGCGCTATCCACACCGGCTCGATTCTGTGCTCCGGGGCTGACGGGGCGAGCCTCCTGGTCCCTTGAGGGCATGAACATCGCGCCTCGGCCTCCATCCTGCCCCACGCGAAGACCCCATAGCAGTAAAGTATTCGTGAGGCAACCGAATCCACCGAATGCCTCCGGCCGGTTTGCGTACCCGCAAAAAGTGATTTGAATCACAGTATACTGAGGGGTTACGCCGGTAAGGTTAAAGCCGTCATGTACTTGCTTTGGCTACGAGTTGCGGCCATTTTGTATGCCGCCGGATCTGTCGCCATCTTCCTCGCAGTGCTCTCGAAATCCGAGTGGTGGCGGAAGGCCTGCGTTCACCTCGGGGGCCTGGCCTTCTTCTTTCATTTCGTGTCGGCGGTGGAGATGCTGGCGCAGGCGCATCGCTGGATGCCCGTGGGCGTGCGCGAGATTGAGTCGCTGCTTGGGTTCGCCATCGCCGGCCTGTTTTTCCTGATCTGGTGGCTCTACGACGCCATCTCGCTTGGCATCTTTGCCCTGCCGGCGACGTTCCTATTGGTTTTCATCCCTTCTCTAGGGCCCGACCGTTACCGTTTCCCCTCGCAGACGGCATGGATGAGTTGGCTTGCGGCGCACATCATCGCGCTGCTGCTGGCTTATGCGGCACTGGCCTTCAGTTTGCTGTCCTCGGCGATGTACCTGGTGCAGGAGCGGCGCATCAAAAGCAAGACCGGCAAAACCGGACGCTGGCAACCACTCGACTGGCTGCCGCCGCTCGACACGCTCGAGCGGCTGGCGCTGGCCACGCTCGAATTCGGATTTCCTTGCATGACGGTTGGCCTGCTGATCGGGTCGGTCCTGGTGCAGCAAACCGCGCTCGGCGCCGCCTATTTTCTCGATCCCAACATTATCGCTTCCTTCGTCATGTGGGTTGTCTACGTCACGCTTTTACTGCTTCGGCGCGGCATGGGCATGCGCGGTCGAAAAGCTGCCTATGTGTCCGGTGCGGCGTTGGTGGTAATGATGGCGGTGTGGGCGGTTAACTTCTTCAGCCAGGTGCACAGGTTCGGTCCCAAATGATGCTGGCGCTCATTGGCGTGAATCACAAGACCGCGCCCATCGCGCTGAGGGAGAAGATTGCCATCGGCCGCGACGAGCTGGCCGAGACTACGCGTGCTCTGGCCTCGACGCCGGGAGTCACCGAGTGCATGATCGTTTCCACCTGCAACCGCGTGGAACTGATGGCGGTTGTGGAGAGCGCGGAGACGCCGATTTCGGGTTTCCTCGCGAACTACTTTGGCATCGACGCCGAGGTGCTGGCGCCGCACCTCTACACCTACCACGACAAAGAAGCCGTTGGTCATCTTTTCCGTATGGCCGCGAGCCTGGATTCCATGGTGGTCGGCGAGCCGCAGATTCTCGGTCAGGTGAAAGAGGCCTTCGCCGTGGCGCGCGCCGCGGGAACGGTTTCGAGCCAGCTCGAACATCTGCTGCAAAGCGCGTTCTCGGCAGCAAAGAAGGCGCGTAGCGAGACAGGAATCGGCTCGAACTCGGTTTCGATCGCCTCGGTGGCTGTGGATCTGGCGAAGAAGATCTTCGGCTCGCTGCAGGGACGCACGGTCTTCCTGGTGGGCGCGGGAAAGATGAGCGAGCTGGCCGCGCGGCATCTTGTGCAGCAGGGCGCGGGCGCGATTCTCGTCAGCAATCGCACCGCGGAACGCGCGCGCAGGCTGGCGGAGGAGATCGCGGGCTCTGTCGTGCCGGAAGTCATCGACTTCGAGCATCTCTACGAGGCCGCCAGCCGGGCGGACATCGTCATCAGCTCCACGGGCGCGCCGCATCCCATCTTCCGCCGCGAGCACGGGCAGGCCTTCCTGCAGAAGCGCCGTAACCGGCCCATGTTTTTCATCGACATCGCGGTGCCGCGCGACGTCGCCCCGGAGATGAACTCGCTCGACGGCATCTTCGTCTACGATATCGACGACTTGCAGCAGGTGGCTGCCTCGCACATGGAAGAGCGCAGCCGCGAAGCAGTGGACGCTGAGACGCTGATCGCCGCCGAAGTGGAGCGTTTCCACCAGCGCCAGCGAACCGTCAGCGCCGCGCCGGCGATTGTCGCGCTGCAAAAGAAGGCAGAAGAGATGCGCATCGCGGAGATCGAGCGCATGCACAACCGGTTGGGCGCGCTCACCGCCGAGCAATTAGCCGCCGTGGAAGCGCTCACGCGCGGGCTCGTGAACAAATTTCTACATCCGCCCATGCAGGCGCTCAAGCAGGCCGCGCGCGAGGGGGATGAGGCTCGGCTCGAAGTTTTGTGCGAAGAGTGGTCGGTTTCGATGTCTACGCAGGCTGAAGCACAGCGGGCGAGCGAGCCGGCGAAATCCGGGTCCCCAAATTCGGAGGCTCCGAATTCCGAGTCTTCGGCCGCAAGCATCGATGAGGGCGAGAGCAAACGGGTCCTCAACTTCAGAGTGTTTGAAGGCGGCATGGGGGCGCGCAAATGAAGCTGCGCATCGGAAGCCGCGGATCGCAGCTCGCGCTCTGGCAGGCCAATCACATTGCCGGATTGCTGCGCGGCGCGGGCCACGAAGTCGAAATCGAGATCATCAAAACCACCGGCGACCGCCTGCAGGAGGTCACGTTTGCGCAAGTCGCGGCAAATTCCGGCACTTCCAAGGGCATATTCACCAAGGAAATTGAAGAAGCGCTGGCCGAGGGCCGCATCGATCTGGCCGTGCACTCGCTGAAAGATTTGCCGACTGAGTTGCCGGAGCCGTTTGCGCTTGCGGCCACGCCCATGCGCGTCGATCCGCGCGACGTATTTGTTTCGGTGAGGCACGCGAGTCTTGACGCGCTGCCGGAGGGCGCACGCGTGGGCACCAGCAGCCAGCGCCGCCGCGCGCAGTTGAAGGGACTTCGGCCGGATCTCGATTTGGTTGAGTTTCGTGGCAATGTTGATACGCGGTTGCGCAAGCTCGCCGAGGGCCAGGTGGAAGCGATTCTTCTCGCTGCGGCCGGGCTCGACCGGCTGGGCCGCACCGATTGGGTGCGCGAGCGGCTCTCGCCGAA
>JBAWFY010000548.1:0-5471 GCA_049592335.1 Occallatibacter sp. | reverse complement strand
GAATCAAGCTGCATGTCGGCGGGAAACTGTCGAGAATCGGCGCTCACGCTTTGTGCGCTGCACCGCAAACTCGCTATTAGCAAGCCGACCAACAATAAAGAAGTATGGCATCTCACGTGGTCGCTGCGCCCTGCTCTCAAATGACTCAGAATCTCTCCGAAGAACCAGTCTCATCGAACCTCAAAGCAATGTCAACGCGCTCTAATGTATCCGAAGGCGCTAGACTGGCTTGGCCTGATTTCTTTGTGCGTCGTTCCGGGATAGCTTCATTTCGATTGTTCTTAAGTACAATCCTTCGAGTTGGGCAGTCACTGTATCCCAGGAGAAATGGGCAAGCGCTCGGGTGCGGGCGGCCTCACCGAGAAGAGCAGCGCAGTCAGGCAAGTCGGCCGCCCGATGCATTTGGCACGCTAGATCGTCGATATCCGAGCTTCGGAAGGTCAAACCAGCCTTGCCAAGAGCGTCGAGGTTCTCTGCAATATCGCTAACAATGCAGCAGCGACCGTAACTCATGGCATCGAGCAGCGAAATGGCCATACCTTCGATCTCAGAGGCCTGGACGTATGCTCCTGCATGAGAATAGAGTTCCCCGAGCAGAGGCTCTCGAACGTGGCCTAAGAATAGAATTCTCTCGTCCTTTCCCGCTAATTGGCGGAGCATCTCAAGGTAGCTGCCATCGTCGCCAGCCGCGCCGGCAATCACCAGCTTCCATCCGGTCGCGCATTTACGAAAAGCGGGGATAAGGTAGTGGATGCCCTTTTCACGGACCAGACGCACGGCGGTGAAAAAATAGCGCCCTGGCTCAATTCCCAATCCGGCCAACTGCGATGGTGGGGTTGGCTCACGAGCTTCGGTGCCCGTAGGAATAAAGGTAATCGGGCTATGATAGCGACGTTGGTAAAACTCGCACTGGGACCGGGAAACAGCTGTAACGGCAGAAGCACTCAAGAAGGAAATGCTTTCAAGAAGCCGCAGCGTGTTCTTTCCGGCAAATCCCCAACGGCTGCGTTGCCACTCGATGCCGTGCATTTGCAACACGCAGGGCACTTTCCGCAGACCCAGCAACGGCGCCATCGCACCCGCTGCCACGCTGTGAAGGTGATAGAGATCAGGGCACACGTCAGCCCACATTGCCTGTGCCGCAGCGCAAAATGACCCCGAAAGCTTTTCCAACCAATGCGGCCTGAGGCTCGGCAGCCAGCGTATTTCAATTCCTTCCCATGTGCCGCAATTGGGCTCGGTTCCCCGAGTGGAATAGACAAGAACGCGGTGACCGCGCGCAACAAGGCGGCGGCCAACCTCGCGTGTGTACTTTTCGATACCACCGCCCCCTTGGAAAAGGTCTTTTGCTATCAGAAAGGCGATGTTCATTTCGTACTTTCAATTCGAGACTGAGCAACGGGATGGAAAATCGGCGCAGGGTTTGAATCGCATTCTTTTCTCCTCGAGCATCCTATTGAGAGATCGTCTCCCTCGCGGCTTGGCGCGATGCACGGATGTTGACGAGTTGCATAGTCTGTTTAGCTTCAAGATTGTCAGCACCAAATAGACTATGCGGATGCCGCTCGGTTGGGACCGGAATTTCAATCTCCCGTTTCATTAACTTATGTTCCATGACCCATTTGAGCGGTTTGATCGGATGCTTCTTGATTTCCTGACCAACCGAGCCCATCATCCAGCACTGCTTCGGGCAGTTCCGCACGGCTTCTCTAACTTTCTCGGCCGCCTCTGAATACCAGATTTCATCCCACGACTGGTGGCGTAGATTACCTAGCGGCATTGGATGATCCATGCCGTTGCACGGAAGTACATCTCCATTGGGTTCGAGAAAAAAAGCGTCGTGCGCCATGCGGCACGGAAGGAGGCGTTCACGCCCCTGTAAATAATTGATGAGTCCATAGTTGAAATACGCCCGGAACCAGTCTTTTGGCCGTTTTGAGTGCAATAAATCCGCCGCCAACTCCTTCAGTGCCGCAATCGCGTCCTGTTTGGAGTCCAAGCGATTGTCTTGTTTGTGAAAGTAAAATGAGTTATGCAGCGCTGCGGTGGCGAACTCCACATCCATCATCTTGGCCAGTTGATACAGTTCTTTAACATCGTTAGCATTGGCGTCTTGAATAGTTAGGCCAAACCCAATGTCAGTAATGCCCATGCTGTGCAGCGTAGTAAGAATCCGGATTGCGTTGTCGAAGCCTTTAGGCATGCCTCGAATGCCGTCATTGGCGTGCGACAGCCCTTCGATGCTGATGCGAATACCGATGCTGTTGCCGTGCTTTTTGAATAGTCGAACGGTTCGGTTTACAAACCATCCATTGCTGCTGATGACAATACGGCGCGCTTTTGTCTTAAGCACAGTAACGATCTCATCGAGATCATTGCGCAAAAGCGCTTCTCCTCCGGTCAGGTTGAGCGCGTCCATCTGCGGCAGTTTCTCATAGACCTCGACTCCAACCTCGTCTGCCGGCCGCGTAGGAAAGCGCCAAATGTTGCACATGTTGCATTTCGCGTTGCATCGATAGGTGCTAATAATGCTGCCAAAATGCATGCGCCGCTCGCCAGTGTAATTTACAACTTCCGACATTTTGACTCCCGTCTTCTGCGTGGTGCACACCGATTAGGGAAAAGACGACTGGCCGCAAATACTGTGGTAAATTTCGAGCATGTTGGTCAGCTTTATCTCTTGGGCGAACTTCTGCTCTATCAGAGAACGCGCCAGTCTCCCCATTCTAACAAGGTCGGCGCGGTTTGCCCACAATAGGCGTGCGGCTGACGCCAGTTCGTGGGCATCGCCTGGAGTGAACAAGGCGCCTGACCGGCCATCCTCAATCAACTCCGGATTGCCGCCGATGCGCGAAGCCAAGACGGGCTTGCCGTATGCAAATGCCTCAAGTACAGACATCGATGCGTTTTCGTACCATTCGGAGGGGACCACAACAAACGCCGCACCGCGGTAAAGTTCGCTAAGCCGTTCCCCGCTGCAATAGCCCTCCAGCTGGGCAAGCAAATTACCTTCGGCGATGCGAGAGCGTACAAGCTCATCGAGAGGACCGACGCCGGCGATGCGTAAGGGAATCCCGGTGCTCTCGATGGCTGCAAGAAGCGTAAGAATGCCTTTTTCAGCCGACATTCTGCCGGCGTAGAGAACGTAATCGCCTGGTTCAAAGCATGGTTCGTAATGCGCTGGCTCAAGAGCGTTGGGAAGATAGACCGCACGCTCAGCCTGAATGCCCGCGTCGATCAGTGCCTGTTGCATAAAGCGGCTAGGACAAAGAAATCGCGTTACTGCGTCATATTTGCGCATGGAGCGGTTGAAATAGGCCTCTATTGTATACACGAGCGAGGCCGCACTGCTTTGCTTGTGGCACTTGTAGCGCAGGCAGCGCCAGTATGCGCCATCCTTGCAGAGCATACATGGCTTCTCATCGCGCAGACCGAGATAGGCCGGACAGACCAGCTTCAGATCGTGCACCGTCAATACGGCAGGAATTCTGCGACGGTGGGCCTCGTCGAGGACGGCCGTGGTCAGTCGGCCGTAAATATTGTGGCAGTGAATCAGGTTCGGCCGAAAATCATCCAGAAAGGATGCAAAAGCGCGTCCAACAGTGTGCGAGTAAATCACGTTGCAAGCTGCCTTGAAGGCGCTCGCCCCTCCAGCTTGCGTGTGATCGGTGACAGCCGGGAAATAGCGAGCCGAGGCAGCAGGATCGTTTCGCTTATCCTGAGGTGCAAAGGGAAGGACCTCGTGTCCCGCGGCTAAGAGCGCATCCCGATCGTCGTATAAGACACGCTCGCTCCCACCGCGCAAATAATAGTAGTTGTTGACCAGTGCAATTTTCACAACGCCTTCTATGGCAACAGGATTCGCGCTTTTTGGGCCACGACAGTAGCTCCGTCAGGGATATCTTCTGTGACCGTAACATTGGCGCCCACTGTTACGTCATCCCCAATCTTCACTGGCCCCAGAATGATCGCCCCGGTTCCCGCGTAAAACCGATCGCCGATAACAATGGGACCAGGCTTGGCGTGGCCGATGGTCACGTTGTGAAAAATGATCGCGTCGTTCCCAATCTCGACGTCCGGACCGATTACGACTCCAAAGCCGCCGTGTGGTAGATCAAGCCGCTGGCCGATGTGCGCCGGACTGTCAATATAGACGCGGAAAAGTACAAGATTCAGATACTTCAACAGGAGCGACAATCGTCGATGGCCGCGTTTCCAGAGACTGTGGCTCAAATAATAAAGGCGCTCGGCGCCCCATTGCGCATGAGGCCAATAACGTTTGTTCCTGGAATCCATTTTTGCTCCGCAAGCTTTCCGGCAAGAATCGCAGGGGAATCGACCTCGTGTTCACGAAGTCATTTTGCCCGCGTGAAGCCAATGCTTCGAGATTGGGTATCCTTTCTTTTTATATCGCTTCCATCTGATCCCGGTCCAGGCGCCGGGGATATAAGCGAGGCAGAAAAGGACCCAGTTCCAAGGTGCGGCCAAGGCATGGTCCTCGATCGGCCGTCCTGCAAAGCGCATGATTGCGACATAGGCTACCATGTAGCGAAGGCGTATCCAGGGTCTTATCTTTGGGCTGAGGTGGGCCGCATAATACTCAGCGCTAAGCTGGGGATTTTCGAGCGAATTCCTCCGCCAATTCACAGAAAGCCCATCGACGCGGTATTCCTTCACAAGCACGGGCATATTGATGTAGAGAGTGTTGCCTCGGTCCGCGACCTTGAAGAAGAAGACCGTCTCTCCGCCAAATCCGAATCTCATGCCCCCTGTCGCATAGCGAATATCGTTCTCGCGCAGAACTTTCGATTTCGTAAACTCGCACTTATCGCCCCACACATGCTCGTTGACCCGGCACTTATAGTGATCCGAAATCATGCGATCCATGGGAAATTTCTTACCCCAGGTTCTTCCCTCTGGATCAACAGTCAGATAACTCAGCCCGGCCGTGGTGTCGTCGTCAGCGATAGACGTGTAATCCGCTGCGACTTTATGGAATACACCTGGCAAGAAGTAGTCATCGTCATCAATGATAGCCACCATGTCACCCGCGACTAAATCCAGTGCCACGTTAACGGCCGCGCTCTTGCCCTGATTCTCGGTGCGCAGATAGCCGATGCCGAAGTTCGCCTTCCGTTCGAACTCCGCGACAATCTGACCGGTATTATCGGTGCCGCCGTCGTCGACGATGATCCACTCGATGTCGTCATAGTTCTGATCAACAAGGCTCTTGAACAGATTTCGCAACACGCCGGAGCGATTATACGTCGCAGTAATGATAGAAATAATCATTTCCTTAGCTCCGATCGATCACCATTTCGTATTGAGGCGTGGCCGAATCTTGGGCGCTAAAGGCTTCGACAAGGACAGCACGATACCGGCTAGCGACCAGAATATCGGGATGGTATCTCGCGAGATTATCTCCTCACCGAAAAACCCGGCCAGCAAAAAGAGAATAGTGCCAATCAGGC
>JBAWFY010000547.1:0-3718 GCA_049592335.1 Occallatibacter sp. | reverse complement strand
AAGATGTCGGCGACGACTTCGCCGGTGAGTGTGAGGTTCTGCGCGAGGGTTGGCAGCTTGAAGACTGCCACGTCTTTGCGATCGGTGACGAAGCGCTGATCTTCGGTGAGCCAGTTGTACCACTGCGAGCCGTCGGAGTAAGTGGGCTGAATGGGGCGTTGGCGGTAAGGCACGGGATTGGCGGGATCGCTCACGTAAGACGTGGTTGCCGTCGTTGTCGACGCGCTCCAGCTGAGCAGGCCGCTGCCCGCGAGATACAGGCTTGTGGGGCGTGATTCCTGGGGCGGAAACTGCGAGTAGTACTGCCAGGTGTTCGATCCGGCTTGAAAACTGGCGGTGTTTTTGAGATCGAAGCCGGGTTGGTCTTTGAGATAGTGCGCGAAGAATTTTGCCTCGATGCGCGTGCGGAACTCGTTGCCGATTGGCTCGCCGTAACCGAGGTTGCCGAGGTTCCAGCTGGAGGACGCCCACGATCCGTGCCGCCAGGGGCCGAGCACGAGGAAGTTTTCGTGGTTCGTATCGTGCGACTCGAGCTTCGTGTACTCTTCCTGCGGACCGTACATGTCTTCCTGGTCGTAGTAGCCGCCAACAGTGAGCGTGGGAACCGCAACCGTGTGGAGTTCGCCTTCGACGGCGCGCGAGGACCAGACTGAATCGTACGCGGGATGGTTGAGGAAGAGCTTCCAGGTGGGAAGGAGATTGGCTCCGGACTCTTTCACGTCGCGCGCGAAATTGCCACGACCGAGAAAGTAGTCATAGCCGTCGACGGGCTTGCCATTCGCGTCCTTACCGTAATCGACAGGGGTCCAGTTCTTCGTGGACTCCAGATCGCGGACATAATCGTAGCCGTAGCTCTGGCGAAAAGCGCCGTTGTGAAAGAAGTCGTCGCCGATCCAGACATCGATCATGGGGGCTTGCGGGGAGATGGCTCTAAGGGCCGGGTTGGGATCGATGCCCGCCATCGTGGCCAGGAATCCGTCGTAGCTGGTGCCGACGACACCTACGCGGCCGTTGTTGGCGGGAACATTTTTGACGAGCCAGGCGACGGTGTCATAAGCGTCGGTGCTTTCGTCGGTGGCCGAGGGGTTAGTGTGATCGGCGAGCGGGCGCATCATGATGAACTTGCCGCGGCTTTTGTAGCGCCCGCGAATGTCCTCGCCGACGAAGATGTAGCCGTCGCGCGCGAGTTCGGGACGGCGCGCAAAGATGGACTCGCGGTCTTCGTCTTCGACGCCGTAGGGCGTGCGTTCGAGGAGAATCGGCAGTGGCGCGGCGATGTCGGAGGGCTTGAGAATGACCGCATGAAGCTTTACGCCGTCGCGCATGGGGATCATGACCTCGCTGCGCACGTAGTCGTGGAAGACATGATGCACGGGCGGGCCGCTGCGACGGTAAATGGAACCGGGATCGAATGAGAACGAGGCGATGGATGGTTGGCCGGATGCGCCAAGAGAGAACGTGATTTTGTCGTCGTCGTGGGCGATGGCGAAGGTGTTTGTCGAAATACGCTTGAGTTCGGCAGGAACCAAGCGGTCCGATTCGAAGATCAGTTTGCCGTCGCGCACGTAGAAACTTAGAGCGTTGCCGGGCTCGCCTGAGATGGTGTATTCACCAGCGAAAGCATCGAGAGGCACCGACGCGGGTTCTTGCGCCGCGAATGCCGTAAAGAATGGAAGCAGGGCAAAGAACAATGCAAAAAACGGCAGTCGGCGGGAAATCAAAATCATTTCTCTGAGATTGGCTCCAACAGATCAGGGTATCAGCGATTCCCGGTTGAGCAGAGCACACGTTGAGCCGAGCCGGACCTTGTAGCGCGCGGAGTTGCGGTTTAATGCGCGTGGCCGTGGTGGGCGTGGCTGCCGGAAGTCGACTGGGGAGGCGCGACGCAGCCTTCGAGCTCACCGCAGCCGACGTGCTCGAATTGGATCGTGGTGTGGCTGATCTGGTAATGCTCGCGCAGCAGATGATTGAGCTGGGCGAGAATGCCTGCGCTCTCGGAGAGCGGAATGTCGGCGATGGTGACGTGACAGGCAAGCGCACGCGATTGCGAGCCGAGGCACCAGACGTGAAGATCGTGCACGTTGACGACGCCCTCGACAGCCTCCATGCCGGAGCGGATTTCAGGCAATGAACAGCCGCGCGGCGTGCCTTCGAGAAGAATATTGAGGGTCTCGCGCACGATGCCGATGCTGGACCAGAGGATGAGCGCGGCGATGAGCAGCGAGAGAACGGGATCGATCCAGTTGTGGCCGGTGAGGAGGATGCCCCAGCCGCCAGCAATGACGGCAGCCGTGGAAAGCGTGTCGCCTGCCATGTGAACAAAGGCGCTGCGCAGGTTCACGTCGCGGGCGACGCCCCATAAGAGAGCGGCGATGACGCCGTTCATGGCCACGCCGGCAGCGGCCACAATCATCATGAGACGCGGCTCGACGGCGACGGGCGCACTGAGGCGATGCACAGCCTCGACGGCGATGCCGAGCGAGATGGCGATGAGCGTGGCGGCATTGATGAAGGCGGCGAGGACGCCGGCCCTCTGGTAGCCGAAGGTGCGGGCGTGATCGGCAGGGCGCGACTGGAAGTAGACGGCTGCGAAGCTGAGCAGGAGAGCGAGAAAATCGGAGACGTTGTGTCCGGATTCCGAGAGCAGCGCCAGGGAATGGGCGCGCAGGCCGGCGACAAAGGTGACCACGACGTAGGCCAGCGTGGCCGCGAGCGAAATGCGCAGGACCAGCGTGGTTCGGCGTGCGTCCTTGCCTGCGGGCGCGGGGTGAAAGTGCATAGAGATAGTGTAACCGGGGTTGGGTATACGCGAAAAGCAGGGAACGAGGGAACGAGGGAACGAGGGAACGAGGAAGTACGAAACGAGGACTGCGGGATGATGGGCAGTGAAGAAGTGAGGAAGTAAAACAGTGAAGGAGTGAATGAGTGAAAAAAGTGGATTGCGATGGTTGAAGATTGGCGGTTACTGGGCGCCGGGACTGAGATGGCTGCGATCGATGGGATCGGGGTCGTCGATGGCGGGGAATTGCGGCAACCCCGCGCGCAGGCCGGTCCAGCCTTCGGCGATGACGATGCTGTTGTGCGGGTTGCCGGGCTGATAGCGCACGCTGCAGGGGAACCCGGCGCGAACTTCGCCGGCCTCGACGATAGCGCGCATGGCGGTGATCTCCTGCGAGCACTCGTAGTTCACTCCGGCGATGCGGTAGTTGAAGAGGAGAAAGGTGCGCTTTTGGCCGGCGTCGTCCTCGACGTCGTAGACATCCAGCAACATGCCGTCAACGAGACGCCCGGATTGGACGAGAAACTCGCGGCGCTCGTGCTCGATTTCCTCGGGCGTGGGCCTGCGGCGCTGCACCAGGTAAGCCGCAACCGACGCGATGACGGCGACCGTAGTGACGCCGACAAAAATCTGCCAACCATTGTCGTTCGCAAAATTCATCGATGAGCGGGAACTCTCCCCAGAACAGTCCTGATTCGAGGATACCGCACATGCAAAGCGTGATGAACTGTGGCAGCGTAGGCGTTGTACGACGGAAGTTGCACGGCGCGCGCAACGTTCGAGCATTGCGTCCATGACCTATAATCCACTTGGAGTTTTCCTGATCTTGGAAGAGAGAATTGCAATGAGCAAGCACACAACAATCCATTCGACCACTGTGATCTGCGTGCGGCGCAACGGCCAGGTGACCTTGGGCGATCATGTGCTGAAGCATTCCGC
>JBAWFY010000546.1:0-1615 GCA_049592335.1 Occallatibacter sp. | reverse complement strand
GTCTAGTCGCCACGTGCCTGCCATCGGCAGGCAACTGCTCTTCGACCACGCCCACTACCTCGGTGCCCACGCAATGCTTCTCCCAAAGCAAAGACAGCCAGCCGCAGGCGCAACTCGACGTATTGGGTTACTACGACAATAACGGCACGCAAACGCTGCTTTGCCAGCCTGTAGCGAACGGTAGCATCACCGCTTTCTCGGTGAGCGCGGGTGTGGTTACGCTCACCGGTTCCAACAACTTCATACCAGGCGAAAATGTTACGTTTTCCGGTTTGACGCAGGCGGCCTTTCTCAATACCGGAACTTACGTAGTCCTGGGAACTGGCCTGAGCAGCACACAGTTCGAAGTTGCGGATGCAGCCGCCGTCAATCAGGGCACGACCGCAGACTCAGGCAGCGCCACCACGACAGTTGCCAATCCCACCTGCGGCGCTTCCATCGGAACGATCAATTTCTCCGGCAGCAATTCGAACATTGCCAGAGTCAACTCCGAGACGGCCTCGAACCCCTACACGACAATTACTGCGTTAGAGCCCGGCACCACCAGCATCTCCGCAAGCGTTGCCCAATCGTCCTCGCTGGCCGGCTACTTCTCCACCTGCCCGCCCAAATCCATCAGTATTTCGCTTGCCGGCGGCGCCACCGGCGGCGTCATCACCCAGGGCGTCGCGCAAAACCTCACCACGACCGTCATCGACACCAACAACAATCCAATCACGGGCCTCAGCCTTTCCTACGAGTCCACAAATCCGATCGAAGTGACAGCGAGCGCCGGAGGCACCATCTCCGCTTCCTACCCCGGTGTGGCTTCCATCTATGCGGTCTGCGAACCTCCCAACTGCAATCCGGCCCCCGTCAACGAATACGGCCTCAACGGCACCGGGCTGTCGCTGGCTTCCAATCCAGTCAACATTGTTGTTCCCGGTTCCACCAGCAGCTTCGTCTGGTTCGCGGCCCCTGGCCAGTCTCAGTATTTCGCTTCCATCGAGCTGCTCACCGGAAATCCCGGTTCCACCGTGCGCCTGCCCTATGTTCCCAACTCCATGGTCATGGACCGGCTGGGCATTAACCTCTACTTCGGTTCGCAACGCGAATTAATGGTTTACTCTACGCAAAACAACGGCCTCACCAAGGGGGACCCCACCGTTCCCGGCGTGGTTCTCGCTGCTTCTCCGTTCGCCAGTCAGTTGCTCATTAACGATCAGCTCCGCGGCGTGTTCTATCTCTACAACACCACTTCCGGCGCTTCCACCACCTTCGGCGGCATGGGCGTGGCCGCTGCCTGGACGCCCGATGGCGAGACCCTTTATGTCGTCGACAGCGCCGCCGCCGGCGCAGGCCACACTGACACGCTCTACGTCTACAACAGCAGCGTCGGCTGGAGCACCTACGATCTCAGCGCCTCCGGTGGTTCTCAGAGCGTGGCCCTCACCGTTCCCGGCGTCGGCGCGTGGCTTTCCGGCAATCTCACCGTCGGCCACACCTGGTGTCCCTCGGGAACGGTCGGAAGCAACGGCAGCATTCTCTTCTATCCGCAGCCGGCAACCGACGCCCTCGATATTGCGACGGACGTCCTTGCGGCCACATCCGACGGCCAGCACATACTCGGCGCCAT
>JBAWFY010000545.1:0-2088 GCA_049592335.1 Occallatibacter sp. | reverse complement strand
TCGATGCTGCTGGCGCGGCGGTCCACGCCATGCGCGATCCCACGCGTGGCGGACTCGCTTCGACGTTGAATGAAATCGCGAACTCTTCCAATGTGGGCGTCGCCATCGACGAAGCGACCGTTCCCGTGCTGCCCGAGGTGCAATCCGCGTGCGAACTTCTCGGACTCGATCCGGTGTACGTTGCCAATGAAGGCAAGGCAGTTTTTTTTGTCGCGGAGGACGCTGCCGATCGCGTGCTGGAAGTGTTGCGCGCGCATCCGCTCGGGAAAAATGCTGCGCGCATCGGCCACGTGACTGCGGAACACAAGCGCATGCTGATTGCGCGTACGGCGATGGGCGCGAATCGCGTGATCCCAACCATGATCGGCGAGCAACTTCCTCGGATCTGCTAATGACTCGCAGAGCGGAGTTTGTACTGTTTCGCGACACGAATCCGGTTGTTTATTACTGACGAGCGAAACCTCGTAACTTCTCCGCCTTTTCTGCGCACACGAAGTAATCAAGATCGATGACCGGCGACAGTACAGGAATGATTAAAACTCTTCAATCTTTCTCGATCCCGCATTACATTCTAAGCAACAACTCAGATCGCGGGACCGACCGCAGCGGCACCCAGGGACAGGGAAACTCCGATTGATTGAGAACCCGCCGGATCCGGTTCCGCGATCTTGAAAAACGGACCGCCCCAAATTGAATAGAAATCTATTCTTCCTGGCCGGAGCGCCTGCGCTCATGGCGTTAGCCTCGTGTGCTTTGCCGACGACGCCGATCTTTCGCGGCGACGAGCTAACCGGCGACGCGCAGATGGTAAGGCTCGCAGGCAACGTGCCTCCAATGGCTCGCGCGGAGTTTGACGCAGGCGCGGTGAGCGCAAACCTGCGTCTGGAGCGGATGGTCCTGGTGCTTACGCCCTCGGCCCAACAGCAGGCGGACCTCGATGCTTTGGTCGCGTCGCAGCAAGATTCGAGCTCGCCGCAATATCACGAGTGGCTTACGCCGGCCGAGTTCGGCGCGCGCTTTGGCGTGAGCGATGCGCAATTGTCCCAAGTGAGCGCGTGGCTCACCGCCCATGGCTTCTCGATCGATGAAGTTCCTGCGGGGCGAAGAGTTGTGGAGTTCTCCGGTACGGCCGGCCAAGTCAGCGACGCATTTCGCACCGCGATCCATTACTACCGCGTGAACGGCGCGATGCACCTTGCGAATGCGCAAGACCCGCAGATTCCCGCCGAGTTGGCGGGCGTGGTTGCGGGTGTGCTGACGCTGAACGACTTTCGCCGCGTGTCGCAGATTGCCTCCGCGCGACCGATGGCTGCGCAGCCCGAGTACTCAGCCGGCGCGACTCACTACCTGTTTCCCGCGGACTTTGCGACGATCTACGATCTGAATCCGCTTTTCAGCGCGGGCACAAATGGTTCCGGCACGGCCATTGCCATCGCCGGGCGCAGCAATATCGAACTTAGCGACGTGGCCAGTTTCCGTTCGCTTGCAGACTTGGCGGCAAACGCGCCTTCGGTGATCCTCGACGGCGCTGACCCGGGCCTGGTGAGCGGCGATCAGAGCGAGTCCACGCTCGATGTGGAGTGGGCCGGATCGGTTGCGCCCGCGGCAGAAATCAATCTGGTCGTGGCCGCTTCTACGTCGACAACCGATGGAATCGATCTCGCGTCCGCGTACATTGTGAATCATGCTGTGGCGCCGGTGATGAGCGTGAGCTACGCTACGTGCGAGCAGGAGATGAGCGCGGCGGAGCTGGCGTTTTACAACAGCCTGTGGGAACAGGCGGCGAGCCAAGGCATGAGCGTGTTTGTGGCTGCCGGCGACGCCGGCGCGGCAGGTTGCCAGACGGCGGATGCGACGATGGGATCAGGCGCTGCGGTGAATGGGCTGTGCACTTCTCCTTACGCCACCTGCGTGGGCGGTACCGAATTTAACGAGGGCGCGAATGCTGCCGTGTACTGGTCCGCGGCGAATTCCGCGGCACAGGGTTCGGCGCTCAGCTACATTTCCGAGGAAGTGTGGAACGAAAGCGCGCTTAATGGCGGAACTGGGTTGTACGCCTCGGGCGGCGGAGCCAGCGCGATCTACAAG
>JBAWFY010000544.1:0-7334 GCA_049592335.1 Occallatibacter sp. | reverse complement strand
GGTCAGGACTCGGCACTGCAAACAGTGCCAAATAGTCCTGCGACTCGGATTCTGTCTGGCCATTCGGGGTCTCCGATGGGAGCGGCGCTTCGGGAGTTGGGGTAGGGGTCTCGATCGCAAACGACGCTAAATAGTCCTGTAACTCGGATTTCGTCTGACCATTTGGGTTCTCCGATGGAAGCGGTGCTTCCGGAGTCGGGGTGGGGTTATCTACCGCAAACGACGCCAAATAGTCCTGCAACTCGGACTTTGTCTGGCCATTTGGGCTCTCCGATGGAAGCGGTGCTTCTGGAGTCGGGGTGGGGTTCTCTACCGCAAACGACGCTAGAAGTTCCTGCGACTCGGGCTCTTTCTGGTCGCTCGGGGCATTCGATGAGAGCGTTTCTGTTGGTGGCAGCAACGGTGGAGCTTGCTGCGACTCGGGTTCTTTCAGGTCGCTAGGGGTGTCCGATGAGAGCGTTTCTGCTGGCGGCAGCGTAGGATTATCGACCGCAGACAGTGCCGGATCTCCCTGCAACTCGGGTTCTTTCTGGTCGCTTGTGCTCTCCGATGAGAACGCTGCTGTTGGCAGTGGCGGAAGATGCTGCGCCGCAAACAACGCCGAGTATTCCTGCGCTTCGGGCTCTTTCTGGTTTCTGTCGCTGGTCAACTGTGGGATCGAATCTGAGGCGGGAGACTCTGGTTTCGATAGAGATTCCGGCGAGATTGAAAGGGTTGGCGCAGGACTCCGCATCCAATCGGTCAGACCCAACCCTGTCTTCTTCGGGACTTCCCTTGCGGCTACGGCTTCAACCGGAGCGGGGCTATTTGCAGCGGCTTCGGCGGCCTTGGCAGCAGCGGCGGCCAGAGCTGCTTCCAGAGCTTTTCTCCGCTGGCGGTCGGCGAACCAGAGATTGAATTCCTCGGGGACCGAGATGCCGGGCTTGCGGAAGATGCGATTGGGCTGCATCAGGTATTCGCGAAAGGCCTCCTGGTCGTCGCCGGTAGGCTCTTCGGCCACCACCGGCAATGGCAGAGGTTCTTGAACCGTTTGTTTAACGCTGCGCGCGTGCTGATGGTCCTGGCTTAACAGCCAGCGTACTTCAAGCAGAGCGAGACCGGGAATCAACAGACGCACGATGTAGAAGAACGGAATGTGCCACCTTGCATAGGTGAGTCCCACCTGAAGACCGAGAAAAAGCACATGGTAGAGGAGTGCTCTGGCGACCGGGAGAGAGCGGGTTTCCTCCTCCTTGGCTGTGGCGAGAAGAAAGAAGAAGTACAAGTGGTAGGAGATGAGGACCGAGGCATAGGCGGCCACAGATCCCTCGAACATGTAATGTCCGATCGCGATGCCGATCGCGACACAAAGAATGTAGATGAGTCTCTTGCCGAGTCTTGCCATGGGCTCCTGCTCCTTCGAGGCGGTCCCGACAGCATTTGTCACCGCAGTGACTTTCTGGCGGACCGGAATTCGAACTCCACGGCTGCCGGAGGTTCGGCCCACATAAGCCCGGCAGGAGGAGGTGATTGTGACGCCAGACAGTATATCCCCCGCCTCGGTGAATCTGCGCTTGTGCTTTTGGGGGATTGTCAGGAGCAAAGGTATTACTTTTGTGCGGTCAACAGAACAGGCTCATGCGATTGCCGGGCTGGCGGATGGAGGAAGGGAAGCATTCGCGCTATGCTCAATCCATGGTCCGGTTCACGGTGCTGGCGTCGGGGTCCAAGGGGAATTGCACGGTGCTGACCGGGGGGAGGACGCGCATCCTGGTGGACGCGGGGCTGAGCTGCCGGGAGCTCTTCCGGCGCATGAAACTGGCTGGAGAAGAGCCGGAAACGCTGAACGCGATCGTGATTACCCACGAGCACCAGGACCACGTGAACGGGCTGGCGGTTACGGCGCGCAAGCTGGGGATTCCGGTGTATTTGACGGAGGCGACGCACCGCGCATGGATGCGTTGGCTTTCGCCCCGGCGCCAGATGAGCTACGCGCAGTGGCTGGAAATGGTCCGCAAACAGGCTGCCGAGCGCCGCGCTGAGCCGGAATCCGAGGGTCTGGACGAGGACGCAGCGGAGGAAGCGACTGCGAGCGGTGTGGAAAAACCGGGTGAATCCTGTTCCCCGGCCACGGCGGCTTCAGACGGTTCTGCCAGCGAACCGGCGCCGCCAACGCTCAAGGAGGATCCGACGTGGCTTCCGGCGGTCGAGTACTTTTTGGCTGGCCAGCGGTTCTCGATCGGAGACATCAGCCTGGACCCATTTACGATTCCGCACGATGCCGCCGATCCGGTGGGCTTTATCTTCAGCGTCGAGGGGGTCCGGATGGGATTTGCCACGGACCTCGGCTACGTTACACCCAACGTGAAGCAGCAACTGCGCGGGCTGGACTTGATGTTGCTGGAATCGAACCACGATCTCGAGATGCTGCGGGATGGCCCCTACCCGTGGTCGGTGAAGCAGCGGGTGCTTTCCCGGGTTGGGCATCTCTCGAACGACTCGGCGTCGCAGTTTCTGGCCGAGGATTACGACGGCCAGGCCGCATACGTTATTTTGGGGCATCTTTCTGAAAACAATAATCTTCCAGAACTGGCCCGGCTGGCAGCAGAGCGCGCGCTGGCGGGCCGGGCGCGACTGTTGGCCAATCGCCTGTTGCTTGCCCGTCAACATGAGCCCCTTTCTGCCATCGATTTCTAGGAAAGCGGGTTACAATGGTAAGTACGCTGCGGCTTATTCCTATTCTGTCCTCCCCAGTCGTAAGCGAAATACCATGCATTGTGCATGGCATTGCATAGTTTTTAAGGTGCCCCACATCCGAACACTCGGAGGGAGCGTCCAATCTAGAAAGCTTCCGAGTCGGATTGGAACGCGGAAGCAGGACCACAGAGTTGAAGCGTTTGCCTCGGACTGAATTTTTTGAGGGTGAGACCTATGTCTACGACGAGAATGGAATGCACGGACCGGGTCGTAGGCGCGATTCTGGCAAGCTGGCGATATGACATCTCCGGCATCTCTCCTGAGATGCGCCGGGATTACGAACATCATTTTGCCGAATGCGCCCGTTGCAGCGCTCGCCAAAGGTTTCATCGCAGCGTGGATGTGACGCTTGCGGTTCTGACCTCGCTTGCGGCTGTCTTCTTCCTGTTTGCGCTCGCGGTTCTGAAGCACATTGGGCCGCTGGAGACCCTGGCTTCGAGGGTCTTTGCGCTGGACCGCGAAGATACCTACCACATGCTGATCTCGGCGGGCATCGCGGGTCTGATCTTCTCTGTGATTGCGCTGGCGCTGGTGCTGATGACGACCCCTGCTCCCGCGTATCTTGGCGGGATCGCCGCCGAGCGCGCGAAGCTCATTGAAGAGCGGCTGCCTGAGGCGCTCAAGTCGCTGCGCTCCCGTAGCTGACAAGTGGCAATTCGATCTGCGAAGCCTCCCCGATGGGGAGGCTTTCGTGCATGGCGGTAGTCTCACCAAATGGGGTTCACCTCGGAATCCATCAAGCGGATCGCTGCATTGGATGGTCGAGCACAGTTGCACAGTTTCTGTGCTGTGTTGCGATTTTGTCTGCAGGCCATTGCATTGCGTTGACTTGCCAGCAGCACGGTTGCACAGTCTGTTTTTGCGCGGAGAGTGAAGCCTGTGTCCCGCGGCCCAGACGTGAGCACGCCATCGAAACCCAAGATGCTTTATCTCGATTGTGCGCCGAATTAGAGTAATTTTAGGCAAAAGGCAGGGAAAGGGATCGAGGGAACAAGGGAACAAGGAATCAGAGATTTAGTGGCGGCGGGCTTCGAGAATTTTCAGGCGGGTGCTTGACGGCTGGTGAGGCGAATCCGTTCCGAGCCTCGGCGATAGCCGCTCGAACCAGTGTATAGATTGAAACGTTTCACGATGCGCAAGCACTATGTCCATGTGTCGCCCCTCTGTGAGCCGGCAAACAGGCGCAAAGGGGAGAGTAGCCTGTGCAAACAACGGGCCCGAGATGATGATGCAGCCGGCGGCAAGTACCGGCACAGAATAGTTTTGCACAGAAATGAATCCAGCGATTCAACAGGAGGTTATATGCCCGACCAAGACGATGGCACGAGCACACAAGTTGCCGATGCACCCCAGGACACGACCGATCCGACCAGCACGCAGGATGCTGGAACCACTCAAGACGCGACGGGTCAGACTCAAGACACGACGGGAGGGGCCAGCACACAAGTTGGTGGACCGGGCGCGACGGGCTCATCGTTCGATGTGAATTGGCCCGACGTGGAACTCATCAATCAGCCTACCGGCATGTCTTGCTGGGCGGCGTCGGCAGCCATGGTTGTGGGATGGCGGGACAAGGTATCTCTGGACCCCGCTGCGATTGCTTCCGGGGCCGGTCAATGGGCAGCTTTCACGAATGGTCTCAATCCGGCCGACATTCCGACACTCGCGACTGCCTGGGGGCTGGCCCAGGAACCGGGTCAGTGCTACAACGCCAATGGCCTGCTCCAGCTACTCCAGACCTACGGGCCACTTTGGGTAGGCGCCGAGGTTCCCGGCTTGCACGCGATCGTGGTGACGGGAATTTACGGGGACGGCACTCCGGACGGCACCTATGTTCGGATCAACGATCCCTGGGACCGCGACCCGGGGACGCCGGGAAATCCTGGGGCGTATCTGAGCACGCACGACCATGGAAGCCAATATGTGCTTACGCTGACTCAGTTCTCGCAGGAGTATGATGCAGCCGCGACGGACGCGGGACTGACTGTTCAGGTGTTGCACGCGGCGAACCCAGTAAGCACAAACTGACCTTGGGCCTCAACGGCCACCGGCGATACATATTTGAAACCTTGCCGGTGGCCACGATTCCCGTTCTGCGAGCCGGCGCATCTGCGATGCGTTCGGCTCGCGGTCATTGATTCCGGTTTCTCGCCGCGTTGTAAGTGGTAGCTCGGGGTCTCTTTGGGCGTGGCGAAGACCGCTCATCGCAAAAAGTGCGATGAACGGGGCACAGCTCCGAAAAGGATTGCTTCTCAGGTCAATGAGTGGGCCACCTGCCCAACTACTTGTCGCTCAAGCCGCGGAGGATTTGTGTCGGTGTTTGATTCCTCCTTGTGAAATATTCGACGTCGATGAGGTTATTGCCGTTAGGACGTGTGCAATCCCCATAAACGATGATGCCCGGGAAAGCGCGCAGTACCTGGTTAAGATCCTCATCTACTGTTGAATTTAGCAAGGACGCAGGTACATGATACCTCCCCCTCATGGGGGGACTTCCTACACGACCCATTTCAACTACTTGGCGCGTATTCGTTCTAACTTCTTCGGAAAGTAATTCCTTCGAACCCACTATCGCATCAAGCGCATTTCTTGGGGAATACTGCTCGTCAGCATTTAGTGAAAGCCTGGCTATTTTAGTTTGAAGTATATCCTCCCTTATTCCCGACTGTGTTATATCGATGATTCCGTGCTGTACTGTAACATGCATATCGGGGCTATCGCGCAACAACTCTCGAACCTTACTAAGTACATCACCCGTGTCCGGAATCGGCGTCATCTTCACCGAAGACAAATTGACTACCTCGTCAGTGTTGTTGCAAGTTCCACGATAGTTAAGTCGTATCGAGTTCGAACTGTCCCCTATCGCTATTAGAAGTTGTGTCTCAAGCTGTGACAGGCCTCCATCGTCTCTCATGCTAGGCAACTGCGAAACACCTTGAGCCGATGGTCCTGCAGTGCTTTGATGCCCACATCCGAATATGATCATGCAAATGAATAATCCAGGGATGCGCATGTAGTCTCCTTACTCATGCCCCATTCATCGTTCGGTGTTAATTCTCATCATCAGTTCGTAGGCTTGCCACACTGCTGATAGCGGACAAGGCCCTTCGGCACGACAGTGGAATTCTACACCTAAGTTCGTGCGCACGTGCCCTCATCCTTTCCGCTCATGGTATCGCATCGCTTCGGACGCCTGACTTCTACCCCACATCGCCGTCCAGCGCAAGAAGCCTTCGCTCCTGGCGCACGGCAAGCGATCACCGCAGCGCGCGCAAGGATTTCGTATAATCGTAGCGAATCGTCAAAAAATTAAGAAGTTTCCATCAGGAAAGGGCTGAAATGTCTCAAGTCGTTTTACTGCGTCATGGAGAAAGTATCTGGAACAAGGAAAACCTGTTTACGGGCTGGACCGATGTCGACCTGTCGGAAAAGGGAAGAGAAGAGGCTGCCCAGGCGGGCCGAGTTCTAAAAGAGCAGGGATACGTCTTCGACATTGCCTACACGTCAGTGTTGAAACGCGCGATTCGCACCCTCTGGATCGCTATGGATCAGATGGATCTGTTGTGGGTTCCCGTGGAGCGTGACTGGCGGCTCAACGAAAGACATTACGGAGCGCTGCAAGGCCTGAATAAGGCGGAGACGGCAGCGAAGTACGGCGAGGAGCAAGTAAAAATTTGGCGGCGCAGCTACGACATTCCGCCTCCGGCGCTGGAAGAATCCGATCCGCGTTATCCGGGGAACGATCCGCGCTATCGTGGACTTTCAAAGCAGCAACTGCCCGTCACAGAATGCCTCAAGGACACAGTGGACCGCGTTCTGCCCTTCTGGCACGACGTGGTCGCTCCGCAGATTCGCGCGGGTAAGCGAGTTTTGATTGCGGCGCATGGCAACAGCCTTCGCGCGCTTGTGAAATATCTTGAAGATGTTTCCGAGCAGGAGATTCTGGAACTCAATATTCCTACGGGCGTGCCCCGGGTGGAAGAACTTGACGGCAACCTGAAAGCAACTCGCCATTCTTATCTGGGAGACGCGGCACTGATCGAGCAGGCAGTGAACAAGGCCGCAAGCACCGGCGCAGCCAAGCGCTAACGGTCCCGTTGAATGCGCGTGCGAGCTTGCGCGCCGAAGTTTTCTGCAACGGTTGCTGCGGAAGATCATCCGATAGAGAACAGGCTGCGTACTTCCGTAAACGGTGACGCAGCCTGATTCCCCTAGCTTCCATCGGACTCCATGGCGCTGCCGACTCACATTTTGTTGACGTACGGGTACCTGCTGCTCTTTGCGTGGGTGTTGACGGAGCAGTTGGGCATTCCTCTGCCTGCCGCGCCGGTGCTTCTGGCTGCGGGCGCGATCTCGGCCGATGGCCCGATCAATTTTCTTCTTGCACTGATGGTGGGCGTGGGAGCCACGCTCATCGCAGACACGGTGTGGTTCTTCATCGGCCGCAGCCACGGGCACCGCGTTCTGCGGCTGCTGTGCAAGCTCTCGCTCGAACCGACGACCTGCGTGAGGCGCACGCAGGACTCGTTTGGACGCCGTCGTGGCGTGTTGCTGATGTTTGCCAAGTTCGTGCCGGGCCTGGGCATTCTTGCGCCGCC
>JBAWFY010000543.1:0-1795 GCA_049592335.1 Occallatibacter sp. | reverse complement strand
AACAAGGAGCGGGAGCGGGAGGGGTTGCCGGCGTTCGTCAATCCGCGCAACTCTGCCGCGGGAACTGTGCGCACGCTCGATCCCAACATCGTCGCCGCGCGCGGGCTGGTGTTTTTCGCGTATTTTCTGCTTGTCGACGGCGAATATTTTGCCGCGGGCCAGACGGCCACGCTCGATGCGCTCACTACACTGGGCTTTCGCGTGAATCCACACCGCGGCAGTGTGCGCAACGTTGAAGAGATGGTGCGATTCATCGCGAAGGCCGAGAACGAGCGCGCTTCGCTCGGCTACGAGATCGACGGCGTGGTCCTCAAAGTGGATGGGCACGCCACGCAGCAGCGGCTGGGCTACACGGGCCGCGCGCCGCGCTGGGCCATCGCCTACAAATTCACAGCGCAATCGGCGATTACGCAGATGGAAGACATCCTGATCACCGTGGGGCGCAGCGGCAAGCTCACACCCACGGCGATGCTCCATCCGGTGTTCGTGGGCGGTGTGACGATCAGCCGCGCCACTCTGCACAACGCCGATTTCATCGAGCGCATGGGCCTGAAGATCGGCGACTGGGTCAAGGTCGAACGGGGCGGCGACGTGATCCCCAAGATTACTGAAGTGGTCGAAGACAAGGACCATCCGCGCGGGGAACTCACGTTCTCTTTCCCTTCGGACTGTCCGGAGTGCGGGAACCCGGTGGTTCGCGAAGAAGGCGAGGCCGATTGGCGGTGCGTGAACGCCGACTGCCCGGCCAAACTGCGCGAGTCGCTGCTGCACTTCGGTAGCCGCGGCGTGATGAACATCGAAGGGCTGGGCGATGCGGCAGTCGCACAACTGCTCGAGCGCGACATGGTGAAGAGCGTTGCAGATCTCTATTCGCTGAGCGCTGATCAGCTTGCCGGCCTTGAGCGGTTCGCCGAAAAATCGGCGCAGTCGCTTTGGTCTGAGATTCAAAGTTCGAAACGGGCCGGGCTGGCACGAGTGATCATGGGACTCGGGATGCGGTTCGTGGGTGAGCGTACGGCAGAGCTGCTGGCGCAGGAGTTCGGCTCGATGGATGCGCTGATGGTCGCGAATGCCGATGAACTTGAGCGCGTGGAGGAGGTTGGCCCGCGTATTTCGCAATCGATTATCGAGTTTTTCTCGCGCCCTGCGAATCGCGAGCTCGTGGAGAAGCTCAAACAGGCCGGCGTTGATATGACAGCGGAGAAGAAGCAGCGCACGACGCAGCTTGCCGGCCTGGCATTCGTGCTCACAGGCACGCTGCCTACGCTTACCCGCGACGAAGCGAAGCAAAGGATTGAAGCCGCCGGCGGCAAGGTGGCAGGCTCGGTGAGTAAGAAGACGAGTTATGTGGTGGCGGGCGAAGAGGCGGGGTCGAAGCTGGATAAGGCGCGCGAGCTTGGGCTTGCGGTGCTGGACGAAGCTGGACTGCTGGCGCTGCTTGCGGGACAGACGGCGCCGCGTTAGTTCGCGCCATCGATGCTCAATGCGCGGCGGGTGGCAGGCTGCGGGCGCGAGCCGGTCTCGTCAGCAACAGTGGAATCAAGGCAACAGCAATCAGAATCAAATCGAGCCACATACAGGCCTCTTTCAACTTTGGCCTTTGTCAAATTCAAACTCACGCACTGTTGCGGCGCCGGCTTGAAATATCCGTGCAATTTTCTGCAGCGCGGAGCTCGCGTTCGCGCTCACGTTCCCAGGCTTCGGCGTGCCAGCGGCGCGAGGCGTAGCGCAACGTATCGGGCGGCAGAGGCGGAACGTCCTTGGGATAGGTCCGCGGTGGCATGGTCACGAGCTC
>JBAWFY010000542.1:0-6711 GCA_049592335.1 Occallatibacter sp. | reverse complement strand
CAACAGCGGAGCCACGCCAAACCACGCAAAGACACTGCGCCAGGGCGGCATGGGGCCGGCGAGCGGAAACGGCAACTCAAGCAGGGCGGCGGAAACGACCGCGGCTGTCCATGGTTTCCACGATGTGCGCATACAAGGGCGAGTGTAAAACATTCGCCTGCGGTAGAATCGAGAGCATGGGTTTGGCCACTCTCGTAATTCGCGTGCTGGAAGTGATGTTCTTTGTCGGCCTCGCGGGATCGGCAATCGTGGTGCTGATCAGTTTCATCGAGGACGGGAAGGAACTGTTCGGCAAGGACTGAGAAGCAGGGAACAAGGGAACGAGGATCGCAGTTGGCATGAATTCGCAGTTTGTGCCTATTCGGTGCCATCTAAGTCCGTGCCCTTGTTCCAAAACTCCTTCGGATTGAGTTTTCCGCGAGCTCTGAAATCTTGCCCTTTCGCACGTCTTGCTCCGCAAGCATTTTTCATACTTTGATCTTGGCCTTTGAGGGCACGTGACCCACGCACTGCGTGGTTCGCCTGAATCGTGCTTTTTCGCGGTTTATGCCTCACATCGAGTTTTTCGCACCTCATAAAGGGCGCGGGCGCAGAGGCAGATGCAGATGCTTTCGAAAAGACCAAATAAATGCGGAAGTTTTTTCGTTTGTGATTTGTACGCCGAGAGCCCAGGGCTGAAAGCTGCTTTTCAGGAGGATCGGCTTGACGGCGGAATCAGGATAGCGCTACGCTCTTGATGGGCGAATATATGGCGAAAATATACGCAGATGTAGCCAGCCTCTTTCCCATTCTCAACGCTGAGCCCGATTCCAGAACCCTCTCGGGCCTGGCCCGGACCGCGGCCGAGGCTCCGCTTGACTCGACCGGCTGCCTTACCGAGTACCGTCCGCTTCGCTCGCGCTCGATTGTGAGCAAAGTGAATTCGCGTCGTGGCATTCCTTTCAGCCATGCCATCAACCCCTATCGCGGCTGCGAGTTTGGCTGCCGCTATTGCTATGCCCGCTACACGCATGAGTTTCTGGAGATGTCTCCGGAGGAGTTCGAGCGGAAGATTTACTTCAAGGAGCATGCGGCCTGGCTGCTCGATCAGGAACTGCGGCGGATGATGTCGGGCACCGAGATCGCGATTGGCACGGCGACCGATCCGTATCAGCCGCTCGAGCGCAAGCTGGGCATTACGCGGTCGCTGCTCGAAGTCTTTGCGCGGCAGAGTGGATTCAAGATCGGGATCGTGACGAAGTCCACGCTGATTGCACGCGATATCGATTTGCTGCAAGAAATCGCCAAGCGAAATCGGCTAACGGTACATCTGACCGTGACTACGATGAACGTAAACCTGGCACGCGTGCTGGAGCCGCGCGCACCGCGGCCCGATCTGCGCATCGCGACACTTCGGCAGCTGCGCGATATGGGCCTACGCGCGGGGGTGCTTTGTTCGCCGCTGATGCCGGCCATTACGGACAGCGCGAGTTCGATCCGCGCTGTGGCCCGTGCCGCCGCCGAAGCTGGAGCGTGTTTTTTTGCTGCAGGGGCGTTGTTCCTGAAGCCGTGCTCGCTGCCCACATTCCTAGGCTTTGTTCGCGAGCATTTTCCGGATCAACTTGCGGCCTACGAGCAGCGCTATGCGGCGAGCGCCTTCGTCTCCGCGGTCTACAGGAAGCGGGTCGCGGAGTTGGTCGAGGCAGTTTGCCGCGAGTTTAAGCTCGGGAAACGATACACGTTCGAGACGGCTGCAGGAGGCTCGGCCGCGGAGGGACACGCGGTCGAGTTGCAGCCCTGGCTGCCTTTTGCCTGAGGCCGGGCAGACTACGGTTTGTTGGCCAGGATCAGCGGCGAAGGCCCGGGCGCGGGCAAGAGGCGCGCGTTCACAAAGCCGGCCTCCGTGAGCCACTGCACGATTTCTTCGAACGAGTAGGTATTTCCGGTTTCGGTGTTGACGACCATATTCACGGCAAAGATTAAGCCGTTGAGCGGGCCGGTACGATCGGCGTTCACCAGGAACTCGGCAATGGCAATGGTGCCTCCGGGGGCGAGGGCCTGGAAGGTCTTTTTGAGCAGGGACCGGCTGCGCTGGTCGCCCTCGCTGTGCAGGATGTGCCCCAGCGTGGCCACCTGATGGCCGGAGCCGAAATCGGCATCGAGCAGATCGCCTTCTGAAAAAGAGATGCGGTCTGCCACGCCGAATCGCTCTGCCGTGCGCCGCGTGACGGGGAGGACCTGCGGCCAGTCGACGGCGCGGATGCGTGCCTGCGGCGCGCTTTGGGCCAGTGCGATGCCCCACACGCCCGATCCTGCGGCCAGATCGAGCACGGTCACCTGTCCGCTCATTAGATCGAGGCGCAAATGTTTCGCTAGCTCCTGCGCGGCGGCATAGTTCATGGGCAGCAGATCGGCCACGAACTCAGCGAAGAATTCCGCGCCCGTTTGTTGACGGTTGACGGCGAAGGCCGGCTTGCCGCTGGCGACGACGTCGCTCAGGTCGAGAAACTTCGGCATCAGTTGGCTGCTCATGTGGCGGAGCAGTCCGCCCTGGAAGCTGGGCTTCGTGCTGACCAGGAAGGCGGCGCTTTCCGGTGTGAGGGCATACTGGTCGCCGTTCTTGCTGAGGAAACCGAGCCCGGCCAGAAGATTCAAGATCGCCTCGAGCCCGCGAACTGAAGTTCCGGTAGCGCGGCTGATGGCATGGAGCGGCATGGGGCCGTTGTCGAGTACGTCGAAGACGCGGTGGCGCACCGCTGCCTCCAGCGCGAGCGGCGGCACGTAGCTCCAGAGCAATTGGTAGATACGTTCGGGAGTGACGGCGGGCGCCGTTGCGGCGGTCTCCGCCAGGGAAACTGTGGTTGCCATTTTGACCTCGATTGCGGGATTCGGCTGGGGAGTGCCGCGATCACTATCGTAAAGCATTCCTCAGGGATTGAAGCCCCGGCCAAATTACGCGACTTGCGGCACGCGTTCCACGCACTGCGTGGGTTCCCCGGTCGTGCCCTTCCACAAGCCATTTATGAGGCCGGTTCTAGACGGTGGGCAGGAAGATGGAGAAGATGGTACCGCTGTGGCCGGGGCTTGTGGCTGTGCGCATGGAAATGGAGCCCTCGTGCTTCTGGATAATGCCTTTGCTGACCCAGAGGCCGAGGCCAGTGCCCTTTTCGTCCTTGGTGGTGAAGAAGGGCTCGAAGATTCTGGCCGCCGCATAGGCGGGAATGCCGGCGCCATTATCGGCGACCGAGATGCGCACGCCCTTGCGCGCTGCCGAACGCTTCCAGTCGCGAGCCCGCGTGGTGCGGATCCGAACCAGGGTGGCTCCGGCTTCAATGGCATTCAGTAGAAGGTTTCCGAAGAGCTGATGTAACTCGCCGGCAAACCCGTGGATGGTGGCCGGAGTGCGGCTGGAGACAGCGATGCGCGCGCCCTGCGACTCCGCCTTTTGGGCAATGGAATTGACGGATTGGCGGATCTGATTGGCGAGGTCGAAATTCTCGGGGGATTTTCCAGCGCGATAAAACTGGAGCGTTTGCCGGGCAATGTGAGAAACGCGATTCAACTCCGTCCCCATCAGCTTGACGTACTTCTGCGCGGCGGGCGGAAGATTTTCGCGGCTGAGCAGAAACCAGAGGTTGGTAATGGCTTCAAGAGGATTGTTGATCTCATGAGCGATAGTGGCGGCCATGCGCCCCGCGGCCACGAGCTTGTCGGAGCGGTGACGGGCTTCGGTTTCGGCGCTGAGCGTGTGGCGCAGGCGGGTGTTTTCCGCCATGGTGTCGAGGAGACGGCAGATGGCGTCGTCCGCAGCGGAGTACGTGCCGAGGAGTATCTCCGGAGCAATGTAATACGGGTTTTCACAGATATTGCCGCGGAAGACAAGCTGTGGATGGCTGTGGATGACGTGCATGAGGGTTTCAGGACGGAAGCGGCGGCGGTTGTATTGGCAGAGACCGGTCATCTCGTGTTCGGAAAAGAATGCATTGAGCTTGCATTCATACTCGATAAGCCGTTCGTGAGGCTTAGCGGCCGGGCCGAGCGCCCAGGTCATTTCGCCAGAGGCGCGGACGGCCCGGAAGCCTTGCGCCTTGGCGTCCTTGACGGCCTGGATGAGAAAGCCGATCATCCAATCGGGGTCGAAATCGCCATTCTTCAGGTAGGCGTCATTTTTGGTGATGATAACGAGGGCGCGGCTGGCGGTAGCGGCTTGCACGTCGATGCCGTGGTGCTCCATGGCGGCAATGACCGTGGCGGCGGAATTGTCGTCGTGGATGTAAACGCACTTCTCGCCGCGTTCGAGACCCAGGCGGAGGAAAGGAATGACGATATCGAGCTGCTCATCCTGATGGTCGTAGATGAGGGCCAGATGGTCGTGAGGAGTGCAGGAGGCGAGCTGCGGATGCTGGAGCGGCGGGGATCCGCGGAGGAACGCGGGTAACGGCGCGACCCGGTCGCAGACAGCGGCGGATGGTTCAAGAATAGCCATAATATAGTCGCGTGCCGCCCAAAGCGGACGTATATGTGGAGGATGGCACGGGTAGGTTGGATGCACATGGGGTCCTCATTGGATGTTTCGAGGAGCCGCGGCCAAGGGGGGCGAATTGCTCGATAGCGAGAATCCGGCCGGCTAACGGGTCATGATCACTTCAGAGACGCTGTCTTTGGCGAGGAATTGGCGGTGGCCGGACCAGCCTGCGAACAGGCGCTCGATGCTGCGGTTGGTGAAGGCGCGCTGGATTGGGAATTGCTGCGTCTTTTGCATTTCCACGCTGTCGCCGGGGGTGAGGTGATAGCGGTAACGGATGGCATCTTCTCCTGCGGTTCGAGTGTGAAAAAAAGCCAGCACCTGGCCGGCGGGATTCATGGCGTCAAACAGATGCGCCACCAGCGGCGCTAAAAACGGCTCGGGCAGATAGTCGAGCACGGTCCAGAGAAACACCACGTCGTACAAACGCCCGGAGAGATGGAGCGAGTGATCGAGATAGCCCTCGATGTTCCAGACCGGATTGCCATCCTCGTCCTTATCTGTCTGCCATTCGCCGGTGTAGGCGTCATGGACAAGGTCGGCAAGGAATACGCTATGGCCGAGACTGGTGAGGTAATTGATGTTGGCAGGCGATGTGTAGCCGGTATCGATGATGCGCAGTCCCGGCTCGGCCTCGAGACGCTTGCGCAGCGTGGCCCAGGCACCGGAGTGGCGCGGCAGGCGCGGTCCTGCCAAGCCTTCGCCGGCCTGAGGGGGCGCGGCATTCTCACGTTTCTTGTCGAACCAACGCAGCAAGGTCGATCCCTCACGCCGCCGGGCTGGAGCACTGGGGAATTTGCCCGGCGCGAGTTCTTTTGGTCTCAGGCCGTTCCGCCGCTGTGCTGCGTATCTGCGCCCTCGGCAGGCTTGGTTACCGATTGCGTCAGGTCCACCTTGCCGTGAAAAACGGCATTGTCCTCGATGGCAAGACGTAAGGCGCGGATGTCTCCCTCGAGATGGCACCCGGAACGCAACTCCACGCGGCCGGTGGCCACCACGTTGCCCTGTACCTTTCCCAAAACCAGGACGTCTCTGGCGGAAAGGTCGGCCGCAACTTCTGCATTGGGACCGATGGTGAGCCGGCAGTCGGCCAGGTTCACAGTCCCCTCTACTCGCCCATCCACGACGAGGTCCTCTTTGCCTTTGACTTCGCCGCTGATCGTGATGGTTTTGCCGATTCGCGCGGAAGAATTATCACCAGCCGTCATGTTCGATCCCTTTCAAACTGCCTGAGATGCCCTGCCCGCCACTATATCAATCTAAGGGGAAGGGTTCAATTCGCGAGTGCGCAGGCAGCGGCAATTGCGCACGGATTTTTCTCGGGTCTGGGCAAGATCTGGCGGAAGGGCCAGCCTCGGGCCGCCACCGTACACTGTTTTTGTGTACCGGTTCATTTCACTTCCCCTGATCCCGATTTCCCGTGTCCCGGTTCTCTGGGTCATGGTTCTCTGGGCGAATGCCGCCTGCGGGCAAGCTGCGCCCGGGACGGGGGAGGGTGCGACGGCGCTTGCGGGTCAGGCGCTGGTGGATCGCGCGTTGGCGAATGAACTGAATGCGGCCGAGGAACAGAGCCAGGGCCAGACCCACCCCATGCGCTACCAATTGCGCAAAACCACTCCGCGGCTGACCACGACGAAGGACATTCTGGAAACCAGGGACGGCGATGTGGCGCGGACGATCGCCGTGCGGGACAATCCGCTGAACCAGTCTGCCCGGGACGATGAGGAGGCGCGGCTGAGCGAATTGCTGGGTGATCCGGGAAAGCAGCGACGGCGCAAGGAGGCCGAAGACGAAGACGCGGCGCGAGCCATGAAGGTGTTGCGCGCATTGCCCACGGCTTTTATTTATCAGGATGCCGGCCCTGGCGATGGACCTGAGGGCAAGGTGGAGAAGTTTACTTTCCGGCCCAATCCGGCGTTCTCGCCACCCGATCTTGAGACGGCGGTTTTGCCCGCCATGAGCGGCGAGATATGGATCGATCCAGTGCATCTTCGCGTAGTGCGGCTCGAAGGCCACCTGGAGCAGGACGTGAATTTCGGCTGGGGCATTCTGGGCCGATTCAGCAAGGGCGGCTGGATCGCCATCGACCAGGCCGACGTGGGCAACGGCCAGTGGCGCACGGTGCGCTTTGCGATGCGCATGAGTGCCCGTGTGGTTTGGAAGAACCGCACCTTCGACACTACGGAAGAGCAGACGCACTATGCGCC
>JBAWFY010000541.1:0-2022 GCA_049592335.1 Occallatibacter sp. | reverse complement strand
CCGTTGATAAGAACTCGCCCGTCGACAATGCGCAGCCGGTCGCCGGGAACTCCCACCACGCGCTTGATCATCATCGGCGGATAAGGATGCCGGAAGACCGCGATGTCGCCGCGCGCAGGGCTGCGATAAGGCAGCAACCACCGGCCGATCGGTCCCGCGTGCGCAAACATCTGCTTGTTGAACAACAGAAAATCGCCGACCAGCAGCGTGCGCTCCATGCTCTCTGAAGGAATGAGCATCGGCTGCGCCACAAAGGTCACCACAAAGAGCGCCACCACCACCGTCTGCAGCAATGAGCTTAGCGCGTGCGACGGAGCAGGCAGATGCGCTCGCAACTCTCGCCAGCGGCCCGCATGCGGACGCCCCGGCAGAACCGCGGGTTCCTCAGCCGCTGGGGAAGATTCGCTCATCAGTCAGACGGCTCCTCGGCGCGACGGTCAGTCTCCGCCCTGGCCGAAAGCGCCTCGCCTCCTGCTCTCGCCGCCCGGGCTTCAATCAGCTCCAGCGCCCTGCGCGCCGCATCCTGTTCGGCCAGCTTCTTGCTGCGTCCCATGCCACGGGCCAGCATCTCTCCGCGCTCCCCACTTTCACCTTTGGTCCGCACCTCAACCAGAAATCGCTTGTGGTGATCCGGGCCGCTTTCACTTTTCAGCCGGTATACCGGAGCTCCCCCACCCGTTGCCTGCAGCTGCTCCTGCAGCGCCGATTTGTAGTTGCCCAAAGCCTCTCCGGAGCGCAGCTCGCGCGCCAGTTTCTCGGCGGCTTCGCCCATCACCTGCCGACTGACAAAATTTCGCACCGGCTCCAGGCCCCCATCCAGATAAAGCGCGCCCATCACTGCTTCCATCGTATTGGAGAGCACTGTGGCCGTGTGCCGCAGGCCGCTGTGCTCTTCTCCGCGGCTTAGCCGCAGATGCTTGCCGAGGCCAAGCGTCTCCGCCACCTGCGCCATATGCTGCCGGCTCACCAGCCCCGAGCGAATCCGCGTCAGCTGGCCCTCCTGCCACTCCGGATGCGCGCTATAAAGCGCCTCGGCAACCACCAGGCTCAGCACCGCGTCGCCCAGAAACTCCAGCCGTTCGTTATCCTGCTGCACCGCGGCGTCGATGCCGCCGTCAAGGTGCGCCAGTTCGTGAGCCAGCGACCGGTGCGTCAGAGCGCACACCAGCAACTCCCTCTCGGAAAACGTATGACCCAGCGCAGTTTCAAGTTCTTTCAGATCGAATTCCGAGCGCACTCCGCCCTCGTTTGAACTTCTATAGGCAATTTGACGCAGGTCCAGGCCCTCAGTTTCACGCCGATTCAACTCATCTATTGCGATTTCGGCGTCCCCGTCTGCGGAACCGGTTTCCCCGTCCCGCCACCGGGAGCATTGTCCGGAGCATCGTCATCCGCGTCGCAATGGCCCTTCACCGCGTACGCCGTCTTCACGCCGCGCTCTGCCGCCAGCCTCGTATCCAGCCGCCCGTCGCGCACCTCGAGCGCGGCCTGATATTCCGCTACAGCCTCGTCTCGCTTGCACTCCAGATCGAGTATGCGCCCCAGATATACATGCGACCACGCCAGCAGCCGCTGGTCCTTGCTCGTCTCCAGCGTCTTCTGGAACTGCGCCACCGCTTCGCCGATCGTCTTCTCCGCATCGTCTTCAGACAGCCCCGGATGCATGCTCAGCAAATCCGCCCGCGCCAGAATAAAGTGCGCCCGCGCCGCCTCCGCCACCGAAGACACAGTGTCCGTCTCCGCCGCCAGCACCTTCTGCGCCATCGCGCTCGCCGCCGCCACGTCTCCGGTCGACAACTTCGATTCCGCCAGATCCAGTCCCGTCAGCGGCCGCGGCTTCGAGCGCTGCAGCAGGTCGTCATCGGCTCGCTGGTCAAACTCGGTCTGCTTCGCGCGATGCACCTGCTGGTCGATATCCATGCCGTACACCAGTTCGCCCATCGTGTCCTTCAGGCTCACCGGGCTCTTCTCGAACTGGATCAGCTGCTCGTAAAAGTACTGTGTCAGCACGTAGCCCTGCCG
>JBAWFY010000540.1:0-3021 GCA_049592335.1 Occallatibacter sp. | reverse complement strand
TGTATACAGGCCGCAGTAGTAGAAAATGGTCCGCCACACCATCCAGCAAAGCGCGAGCTCCACAAAGTGGCTCACGGTGAGCCGCATCGAAAGCAGCTCCACCACATTTCCGGCGATCTTTACGCCGCCTGCCCTGAGCGCCAGGCAGATAAGCGTCGTGCTGAGCAACGCCAGATCCAGAGTTGCGGCGAATGCGCCGGACAACGCCTGGGCCACCGCCGGACGGATCGACACTCCCGAACTGCGCGGGACCGTGGTCGTAACCGGAAATCGCGTGGTATCGAGACGTGCAGTCGAACTTGTATCGAGCCGCAACGATTCCTGCATGGGGAAGACTCCGATAAATAAAATAGGCGGGCGCAGTCTTTCCATACGGCCTTCGACGTGGAGCCGTCCTGCGCGCGGTGTTATAAATGTTGGCCCCCTCTATGGGACGGGAGCGGTGTACGGGTTAAGAAAGACCCCCAGATTGCTAGCCTTCATGAAGCGCGAAAAATGTTCCATCCTGTTCCGCGTAACAAGCAACATGTCGCCTGGTTCCAGCTCCGCATCCCGTTCCAGGTCGGCTTGATTCTTTATGTTATGTAAATCCAGCTGACGCACCTCGGCATCGTCCGCGTTGATGCGCCGGAAAAGAAACACCTTCGTGTCGCGAGCCGAATCCTTGAAGCCTCCGGCCAGCAGGACCGCCTGCAGAGCCGTCATGCTTTCGTTCAGGTCGTACTTGCCCGGACGATCTACTTCGCCCGCTACCACAACATACGGCGTCTGAAAATGCACGAGCGTAATTGTCAGTTCCGGATGGTTCAACCTGGAGGAAGCGAGGCCAACGATGCGCTTCCGCGCCTGATCCACCGACATTCCTTCGACCTGTACGTCGCCGACGATGTTCAAATTCACGCTGCCGTCGGGTTGCACCGTCGCCGTCTGATTGAACTCGGGCGTGTACCGGTAATTCAGCGCGATCTCGTCGCCCGTGTGCAGCGTGTATACCGGCCGCTGGCGGAGTTGCTCGTCACCTCGAGCCACCCCCGCGGCCAGCAGCGCGCCTGCCAATATCGCCACGAATCGTTGCATGCCCCCACCTCCACCCATCCTCTGCATCACGCCACCGTCATGCATCGGGAAACAGCCAGCGTGGAACTTCACACACGTGCTTATTCAGCACGTAACCCAGCACCGTTCCCCCGGCAGCGGCTATGCATTGCTCGGCGTGGCGCGGCTGGTCGCGGCGCGTCCGGTTCGCCTCCACAATAAGAATGATGCCGTCTATGAACGGACTGATGCTCAGCACGTCTCCAGATTCCTTAAGCGACGGACAATCGATGATTGTGTAATTGAATTCCGAGCGCAGCAGTTCGATGCAATCGCGCCGGTACTGCCAGTTCGCGTCCCAGGGGCTCGAGCGTTGCGCAACCGGCAATGGCCGGTGCACGCTGTCTGCATTTCTCTCTTCCCCGTCCGAACGGCGAGCCTGCTCCATCACCGAGTTCCGAATCGCCTCCACGGTCGGTTCGTGCAGTTTCTTCAGGAAACTCACATTGATGCCGGCCACTGAGGTCAATTCGCTCTTCGCTAGTTCATGCACCAGCGCTCTTCCAACGTAGGTCACGCCTTCGCCCGGGTTGCTCGAACTGAGGGCGATCACGATACCGCCCCGGTGCTTCTCCCGCGGTTTCTGCAGCACCGTGTAAAGCAGGGTGTGATAGATCGACGTCGGTCGTTCTTCGCCGGTTTCGTCGGGAATCCCGTCAAGATCCAGATAATGAATGGAACTGTTCACAACGCATGCCTCTCTTGTTGAGATTTCGCCGCCGGTGCCAGACGGCGTTCGCTTGAGAATTGCCGGCTCGGTCTCACACCGGTAAAGATGGGCCCGGGCTCGATCAGCGCGCCTCCGTCGTTGACGCGCGTAAGGTCGAGCGGCACGGCGGCAAAAACCGGAAATATGGTTACGCTCTCCAGCTCACCGGTGTTGGCAATCGTGCCGCGCCCAACCTCTGCAAAGAAGACCATGAAGCAGGCCAGAAAGACCGCCGTGAACCCGCCCAGCAGCACATCCATCGCGGGCTTGGGCCGGAAGGCGATCACGGAATAAGTCGGGTTCTCCTGTACGGCTACGTTCAAAAGCCGATTTTCGTTCATGGCGTCGGCAATGGCCGCCTGGTCCCGCTTCTGCGCGTAAAGCTGGTAGTTGTTCTCGAGGTCGGCGACCCTCTGGCGAAGCGTAGTGAATGCCACCGTCGAAGCCTCAATGCCCGACAGATTCGACTGCAAGCCGGCAATCTGGTTCTTCAGCACCGCCTCTTTGGCGAGCAGGGCCTTGCGCTCGGATTCGTTCTGAATGATCGCTCCGGTCAGCGTCTGCCACACCGGGTTCACATCCGACGCGGTTTCCTTCGAAGTCATCCCCTTGGCATCGTTCAGGGCTTTCTTCGTGTTGGCGATCTTCTCGTCCGCTTCCTGAACCATCCGGTCGTTGGCCGTGAATTTCGTCAAAAGAGCGGTGCGCTCGTTCTCGAGCTGGGCAAGCATCGTATTCAGCTGCTCCACCGAGAGGTCGGCGGGAATCTGCCGTTGCTGTGTGGTCTGCCGGGCTGGGGTACTCTTCAGTTGCCGAGTCTCTGTGCCCATGCGCTGCTCGATTGCGCTGATCTCGACATCCGTGTTGCGCAAATCGGCTTCCGACAACTCAATCTCGCGATTCTTGTCTTGTTCTGAATCCGCCAGCGTCACAATCTGATGTTGTTGCTGGTAGTCGGCCAGCTGCTGCTGTGCCTGGTCGAGGTCGGTTTTGTACCGCGCGGCCTCATCGGCAAAGAATTTCGCGGTTCCCGCAGGCAGCGCAAGCTCCCTTTGCTTGGCCATGAATGCCGCCAGCAGCCGATTCAGCATCTCGGTGGCCGCCTTGGGATCGTGCGACACATACGTCACATGAATGACGTTCGATTTGCGAATCATCTCCACGGAGAGGTGCTTCTCGAAACTGTCGATCTCCTTGTCGTGCGCCCTGTATTGCGC
>JBAWFY010000539.1:0-4192 GCA_049592335.1 Occallatibacter sp. | reverse complement strand
CTGTTGGCGTCGGCTCTCTAAGCACAACTGGACTTTACACCGCTCCTGCGACGATTAGCGGGCAGCAGACAGTTGCCGTAGTTGCCACCAGCGTGGCCGATCCAACCCAATCGGCTTCAGCCACGGTCACTCTCGGTCTTGCAAGTCCGCCTCCGCCGGTTCTCACCATCGCGGTTAATCCTGCATCGGCAGATGTCTATCCCGGTCAAACCCAACAGTTCACGGCCACGGTGACGAACACGAGCAACACGGCCGTCACATGGTCCATGAGTCCTGCGGGCGTGGGAAGTATCGACGACAATGGACTCTACACCGCTCCGGCCTCCATCGCCACTGAGCAGGCCGTGACGATCACGGCAACAAGCCAGGCTAACACGGCCCTGACCGCCTCGGCTTCCGTGACCCTGGTTCCCTCTTGTGTGTCGAATGGGTACAACTACGCAAGGCAAATTGTGATTAACGCCTCGCAGGTTCCCAACAGCGATCAGGTGAATTTCCCGTTCCTCTTCGATACCACCGACCCGCTGCTGGCGACCGCTGCAAACGGAGGCCATGTATCCAATCCGAACGGCAATGACATCGTCTTCACTTCGGATCCGGCCGGTCAGAATCCGCTTCCCTACGAGATGGAGGGGTACAACCCGGCAACCGGCCAAGTCATCGCGTGGGTGCAGATACCTGACCTGTCGCATACTTCCGACACGGTCATTTACCTCTTCTATGGCAATCCGAGCGTCACAACTTCGCAGCAGAACCCATCGGGAGTTTGGGACAGCAATTTTGTGGGAGTTTGGCATCTGCCGAATGGAACTGTCTTATCCGGAGTTGACTCGACCTCGAACGGGAATAACTTAACGAATAACGGCGCCACGGCGACAGGCGGCATCATTGATGGCGGAGCCGCGCTGAATGGCAGCTCTTATCTTTCGGTTCAGACCGGAATGGCAGTATCAGCTCCTTTTACGATAGAAGAATGGGCTTTCCCGACGTCGGCGGGAAGTACTCTCGGGCTCTTCGGATCACGCTCCCCGAGCGATGATAGCTTCGATGCAAAACTCGACGGCTCTGGAGTTCACGGAGATATTGGGAATGGGTCAGGTTGGTTGACTACCTCCGCCAGCGGAGGATTCTCCGAAACCTTGAATGCCTGGCACCACATCGCATACGTTGTCGGCACTAACAACTACACTATCTACGCAGATGGCCAACAAGTGGGTAGTGGCTCTCTCAATGGTACTGCTGTTCTCTCAAGTAGCTCGCACATATTGAGTCTTGGATGGACGGGCTACGGTAGCGAGTATTTCTCCGGCAGCCTCGATGAAGCGCGGGTATCGAACATTACCCGCTCTGCCGATTGGATCGCGGCAGAATATAACAACCAGATCTCGCCGTCGACTTTCTATGCTGTTTCGGCAGAGGGAACTCAGGGCATCGCCCCGGCCGCAGTAACACTGTACGCCAATCAAAGCCAGCAGTTCGCTGATCCCGGCCTCTGCAGCGTCAACTGGTCGCTTTCCGCGGATGCACCCGGTACGCTCACGTCTGGTGGACTCTATACAGCCCCCAGCTCGATTACCTCGCAGCAAACCCTGATCGTCGTGGCGACCAGCCTGGCGAACCCCAGCCAGAGCGCCTCCGCGACAGTTACTCTCATGCCGCCGATCTCAGTGGTCGTTTCGCCGTCGAGCGTCACTCTTAATGAGAACCAGACACAGCAGTTCACCGCGATGACCGCGAACTCCTCCAACCCAGCCGTCATCTGGTCCATTAGCCCGGCAGGGCTGGGTACGATCGACCAAACCGGCGCCTACAATGCGCCGTCGTCGATCACCACGCAGCAGACCGTCGTCGTCACGGCCACCAGCGTGACCGACCCAACTAAATCGGCGTCGGCGATGATCACTCTGTCGCCTTCCGTCTGCGCCTCCACCGGATACGGCTATCAGCGCGCGATCGTCATCGATCACACCAAGGTGGCGAACACCGACCAGATCAACTTCCCGTTCCTGTTCAACTCAGTCGATCCCGGCCTGGCTACGCTCGACAATGGCGGGCACGTCGCTAACCCTAATGGCTATGACATCATCTTCAGCGCCGACCCCAACGGTCAGACCAGGCTCGACTTCGAAATCGAACAGTATAACCCTGTCACCGGGCAACTCGTGGCGTGGATTCGAATTCCAACACTGTCTCACTCATCGGATACGGTCATCTACGTTTTCTATGGGAATCCTGCAATCACAACGTCGCAAGCAAACCCGGCCGGAGTGTGGGACAGCAATTACCAAGCTGTCTATCACCTCGGCACTCTACCGTCAACGGAAGTTGCAGCCGACTCCACGAACTACGCCAACGATGCATCTTTTGCGAACTTGACTGCCATGCCCGGCGAGATTGACGGATCTGCGGGACTTGACGGTGCGACTAGCTACCTCGAGATTCCCGCGACGGCATTCCCGAATTACCCCAGCGGCGTTTACAGCGACATCGGCGTAAACAGCGGCCTGAACGCAGGTTTCGACGCCACCTACAGCATCTGGTTCAAGACCCCCTCGTGGGGCGGATTGCTTGATCAGACCGCCAGTCAGACGTGTACGTTAGCCTTCTTCGGATGCATACTCTACGCACCTGAGGAACCCGGAGATACTCCTCAAGGCTCCTGGAACACTTTACTTGATGTCAATTTCGACGGACAGCTCGAAGGTAGAGAAGTAGGCCCGTCCGCGCAGGTGTACAACGACAACAACTGGCACTACGCTACGATCACCTACGGGAACGGCGTGAACAATCTCTATGCCGACGGACAGTTGGTCGCTACTGGCCAAGGCGGTGCCACTGGTTTCAGCAACGCTTACGCATACTTCGCTGGCGCTGAGGACGTCGAAACCGATACCTCAGTCGACGCCCAGCCATGGAAGTACCTGCCTGGGCAAATCGACGAGATCAATGTGTCGAACATTACGCGCTCGAGCGACTGGATCCAGACGCAATTCAACAATCAGAGCTCACCCGCTACGTTCTACACGTTCTACCCACAGAACGCCGTTCAAGTGGCTCCGCCCTCGATTAGTCTTTACGCTTCGCAAAACGAACAGTTCGTCGTTCCAGCCACGTGCGACGCCACCATTACCTGGTCATTGCCGGCCGGCTCGCCCGGTAGTTTGACCTCAGCGGGGCTCTACACCGGGCCTTCCGTGATATCCGGCCGAGGGACCGTCACTATAAGTGCTGTCAGCCAGTCGAATGGCACCAGCTACGGGTCGGCGCAAGTTACGCTGCTGCCTGCTCTACAGCCACTCACCCTGATTGCATCCAGTCCGTCGCCCTATCAGGTAGGCAGTTCGCAATCCTTCACTGCCACGCTGCTCGATCCGCAGGGTAATCCGCTCATCGGCGTCACCGTCAACTTCGCAGTTGCCGGCCCGAACGAGACCGTGGGCAGCGCCACCACCAGCGCCAGTGGAACCGCGTCGTTCACCTATACCGGTTTGAACAGCGGAACCGACACCGTGCAGGCCACGGCGAGCGTCGATGGTGCGCTGTTGACATCCAACTCCGTCACTGCGGCGTGGCTCACTCCGCCGCCTGTTCAAACGCTCCCCCTCACTTTGCTGTCGCAGCCTTCACCCGGACGCGGTGCTCTTATGGGCGCATTCACAGATAATAACGGCGATCTCATTGAGCCCATTGTCGTGGGAACTTCAGCCCACACTTTTATTACTCCTGCCGGCGCAACTCGCCTGCAACTCGGCATCAACGATAGCTACTACCAAAACAACGGTGGCACGGGCTTTGTGGTTGCGGTCAACGGCGTCAAGCTCACCGTGCCGCCCACAGCCATGCCGTGGAACTGGAAGATAGGCGGCCTGAACAACAACTACCAGTACGGGGTCAACGACGGCTCCAGCCCCGTGATTGCTGCGGTAAGCCTCACGGCCGGTGAGCCCGTCACCATCGCGTACCAATCCGGCTCCGTTTCGTCGAACTATCCAATCAATCCGCTCGTTAATGCCAATGGCGAGCCCGACTTCATTACCGGAACCCAGTTGTTCAATGGCGCTTACTTCCCCACGCTCTACACAGCGGGAAGTGCCTATCCTCAAAACCTGCCGATTAATGTCTTCGCCGTGCTTACTAACGCATCGGGCGTTCCCATCCCAAACACCCAGGTTACGCTCGGCGTCTCTGGAGC
>JBAWFY010000538.1:0-1608 GCA_049592335.1 Occallatibacter sp. | reverse complement strand
CAGCCGTCAATTTCGATGCCTCCGTGGAAGCTCTTGCGCGCCTCCAGCAGCAGGGCAAGATTCGCCACGTGGCGTTGTCGAATGTGACTCTGGAGCACATCCAAAGGGCGCAGAAAATCGTTCCCATTGTCAGCGTGCAGAACCGTTACAGCTTCTCTGATCGCGAATGGGATTCTGTCGTCGATTTTTGCGCCGCCAACGGCATCGCCTTCCTTCCCTGGGGACCGATGGCACAGGGGCGTAAAGCGAACGAAGTTGTGGAGAAGATCGCTGCCACACGCTCGATTTCGACGGCCGTAGTTTCACTGGCCTGGCTCTTACGCCGTTCGCCGGTCATTCTGCCTATCCCCGGCACCGGCAACGTCAAACATCTTGAAGAAAACGTAAGCGCCGCAGCCTTCCGCCTCACCGGCGCAGAGTTCGCCGAGATGAATGCCGTGACGCCGAAGCCTTACTGGTTGCGCGCATGAGGCGTTTGCCGGGCGTCGAGGCGATAGCGTAACTTTGGCACAAGCGCGAAAGCGCAAGGAGATCTTCGTGCCAAGCCAGGTTGCCGAATCCCTTATCGCTGCCGCTGCAGGCGGCACTTTCCTCATCGAATCGCGCGCTCCTGCCGAGATCTTCACTCCCGAAGACCTGAACGAAGAGCAGCGGCAGATCGCAGCCACGGCAGCGCGCTTTGCGCGCGAGGAGATTCTTCCCCGCGTCGCTGCCATCGAAGCCAAACAGCCCGGCGCGATGGAATCCCTGCTGCGTAAGGCCGCCGAACTCGGCTTCACCGCGCCCGATATTTCCGAAGACTACGGCGGCATGGCGCTCGATAAAGTGAGCTCCACGCTGGTCACTGATCACATCTCGGTGCTGGCCAGCTTCTCCACCGCGTTCGGCGCCCATGTCGGCATCGCCACGCTGCCTCTCGTTTGGTATGGCACGGAGGACCAGAAACAAAACTTCCTGCCCAAACTCGCCACGTGCGAATGGATTGGCGCATATGGGCTGTCGGAGGCAAGCTCCGGCTCCGACGCCATGAATATTCGCACCCGCGCCACGCTCGCGCCCGATGGCACGCACTACATCCTGAACGGCGAAAAGCAGTGGCTCACGAACGCGGGCATTGCGGGGCTCTTCACCGTCTTCGCCAAAATTGACGGCGAGAAATTCTCCGCGTTTCTCGTCGAGCGCGGCACACCAGGGCTGACCGTCGGCGCCGAAGAACACAAGCTCGGCATTCGCGGCTCGTCGACTTGCCCTCTGGTTTTGCAGGATTGCCGGATCCCCAAAGAAAACCTGCTAGGCGAGGCCGGCAAAGGCCATCGCATCGCCTTCAACGTGCTGAACGTGGGCCGCTTCAAGCTCGGCGTGGCCTGCATTGGCGGCGCGCGCCATGCTCTGACGGCCATGATCCGCTATGCCAAAGAGCGCCGCGCTTTCGGCAAGTCGATCGCCGAATTCGGCATGATCCAGCGCAAAATCTCGGCTTCGGCCGCGCAGCTTTACGCCGCCGAAAGCATGGCCTACCGCACGGCCGGCCTCATCGATGCGCGCGCGGCCAGGTTCGCCGTCGAGAACCCCGACGCTCCCGTGGACGGCGCACGCAACATGGAAGAG
>JBAWFY010000537.1:0-3038 GCA_049592335.1 Occallatibacter sp. | reverse complement strand
ACTTTCCGCAGGACGTGGGCTCAACCATCGAGCACGGCTTGACCGTTGCCGACTGGCTGCACCGCTGGAACCCGGCGGCGCACGTCGAAGACATTCGCGGCATTCTCGGCCAGATGCTCTTCAGTGGTGAAGAAGGCGCCAAGCCAACGAAGGCGCTCTCGGGCGGGGAACAGGCGCGACTCGCATTTTGCAAGCTGATCCTCACCAAACCCAACATCCTGATCTTTGACGAGCCCACCAACCATCTGGATCTCGAATCGATCAATGCGCTGAACATTGCGCTGCAGCGCTACGAAGGCACTGTGCTGCTCGTGACGCACGACCATGACCTGATCGACGAAGTCGCCACGCGGCTCTGGGTCTTCCACGAACACGAGATCGAGGACTTCCAGGGGCCGTACGAGGAGTGGAAGGGCAAGCACAACTAGCTCGACCTATAATGTGCCACATGCCGTGGAATCCAATTAGCGAAGAAGCGCTACTCTGCTTAATCAACGAAGCTAGGAAACGCATGAGTGTCCCGGAGCGACGGTTCTGGGACTCAATCAGCATTCCTCCAGAAAAATGGCACCAGCATCTGTACGGTAACTCGGGCGGTGGCTTCTGGGCAGTTGGAGTGATTGGTAGAAAGGTGATCTGGTTCAACGACATTGAGAATGGATTCAACTGCTCCAATTATGTCGAATACGGGACGATCCCGGATAGCGAGTACTGGTGCGATCAGCATGATCTCGAGTGGCCAGTTCGCGCATTTAGGCACTTGATCGACACGGGAGAAGAGCTATCAGGCCATATGGGGCCGCCGAAGCCTGGGGAATACGTTCCTTAGAGTATTCGCTTAGAAGCTGAATCGGCCAGGCCGGTTTCCAGCAGCGCGTTCACAGCACCAAAATCGCCCCGAACCCTTCCAAGCCCATTCGACCGCTCACGAACGCCGCTTTGCTGCCTCTTCGTAGACGCGCACGTATTCCTTCGCCGAGCCCAACCAGCCGTAGTCCTGCGCCATGCCATTGCGCATCAAATTCACCCAGCTTTCCTTATCCTGAAAGGCCTCAAGCGCGCGGTCAATCTCGACGAGCAAATCTGCCGGTTCGTAGCCCGCGAACTTAAAGCCTGTGCCAGTTCCCTTCTTTGCGTTCCACTCCTCGATGGTGTCGTCGAGACCGCCCGTCGCGCGCACGATGGGCACAGTGCCATACTTGAGCGAGTAGATCTGGTTCAGGCCGCAGGGCTCGTAGCGCGATGGCATCAGGAACATGTCTGCGCCGGCCTCAATCTTGTGAGCGAGGGCCTCATCGTAGCGAATCTGCACGCCGACGCTCGCCGGATGCCGAAACGCCCAGCCGCGAAACAGGTTTTCGTAAAATGGCTCGCCCGTGCCCAGCGCCACAACGGCCAGATCGCGCTCGGCCAACTCTTCCGCAATTTGCGCCAAAATGCCAAAGCCCTTTTGCGTAGCCAATCGCGAGACGATGCCTATAACAGGCGTCGCTTCACCGACATTCTCCAGTCCAAAAGCGTGCAGCAGGTCTGCGCGGCAAATCCGCTTGCCGTCGAGATTCTGCGGCGTAAAGTGCGCCGCCAGGTAGCGATCCACGGCAGGATTCCACTGCGCGTAATCGACGCCGTTCAAAATGCCATGTAGATCCGCCGCACGCCCGTGCAGCACGCCTTCCAGTTGCTCGCCGAACTCCGCCGTCTGAATCTCATCCGCATATTTGCGGCTTACTGTCGTCAGCTGGTCAGAGAAGACGATGCCGCCCTTCAAAAAGTTGAAATGATCGAACTGCTCCACCTTGTCCATGGTGAACAGATCCCACGGAAAAAGCAGTTCCTCGGTGGTCTTCGGCGGGAATGTTCCCTGGTAAGCTGCGTTGTGAATAGTGAGCACCGTGGCCGCGCTGAGCAGTGCGGGATCGCTCGCATAAGTGGTTCGCAGATAGACCGGAATGAGCGCGGCCTGCCAATCGTGCACGTGAAAAACGTCCGGCACGTCAAGAAGTTTCGACGCCTCAAGCACTGCCCTGCAAAAGAGGGCGAAACGCTCGGCATTGTCGGTGTAGTCTACGCCCGCGGCGCCATACAGCTCCGCGCGGTCAAACAGTTCCGGGCAATCGATAAAGAGATAATTGACCCCGTCGCGCGTGCCGCCGTCGATTACACCCACAAAACGGTTGTAATAGCGGAAAGGAATCGTAATCGATCGCGCGGCGTACTTGGGCTCGTCTGCAATCTGCCGCCGGATGCGCGCATAGAGAGGCAGGTAGACCGTGATCTTGTGGCCAAGCTTAGCCAACTCGCGCGGCAGTGCGCCCACCACGTCCGCCAACCCGCCTGTCTTGACCAGCGGCGCACACTCGGAAGCGACAAAAGCAATGTTCACGCGGCGCTCTCCCGTGGAGCAATCAAGGGTCAGTCTACTACGGGAGGACAGCGGAAATGGCGGGGTTAGCAGAGCAGACGAACTGGCGCCCGATCAGCGAGCTATCGCTACATCTCTTGTCTGCACCGGCTTCGCCTTGCTCGCTCTTCTGCGCTCACGCAGCGAAAGAATCGCATAACAGCCAAGTATCACCAGCAGTGGATCAAGCGGCCGCAGGTGATACGGTTCCGGATGAGTGAAGTAGTACATCACAGGAAACAGAAACAGCACGCCCGCGTAGCGGACCGTCTCGAACGAAGCCTCGCGCCACGCAAGGAGCAAGCCCAGAATGCCCAGCAGCGTGAGGCCGGTGGCGAAGGGAATGTTCGCGGGGTCGGCCGGCTCAAGCTCGAGGTAATTGGGATCGAAGCTCCAGTAGCTGGTCCAGATGTAGACCGCGCGGCGCAGCGTCATCCATGCATACCAGCCGCGATGGCTGCCGATGTATGCCTTCGCCTGCTCCATCTTGTGCTGGTTGTAGGCCAATTCGCCCATCGAGTTGTAATCGGCAAGTTCCTGTGCGTCGTGCAAGGGATGCAGATCGTCGCTTGTCCAGCGCAGCTCGTAGCCGTTGTTGCCCATCCAAACCTCCAGGCCCATGTTGTCGCGCATGGGA
>JBAWFY010000536.1:0-1871 GCA_049592335.1 Occallatibacter sp. | reverse complement strand
CAACATACGCAGGTGGTCTTCTCCGAAACGCGATTCCGGCTTGCCAATCGCGCGGATGATTCCGACATCGAGGTCGGCGAGGCCACCGACAAAATCGAGGACCGCATTGCGAGGGAATTTTAGATCGCCACGATTCTCATCCAAAGGCCCGCCCCCACGCAGTGGGTCCAAAAGGCCGCCCCCCTGCAAGGGGTCGAGGAGGAGGCCATTGATCGTGAAGTCGCGGCGCTCGACGTCCTCCGCCGCGGTCTTCGTGTAGCGCACGCCGTCGGGATGACGGCCATCGGAATAGGCCAAGTCGGAGCGGAAGGTTGCGACTTCGGTGACGAATCCCGCGTGTTCGGTTTCTGGCGCGACCAGAACCACGCCAAAGTGCGCGCCGACGGCGAAGGTGCGCGGAAACATTTCGAGCACCACGTCGGGTGTCGCGCTGGTGGCCACGTCGTAGTCGGCCGGCTCGTGGCCGAGCAGGAGATCGCGCACGCATCCGCCGGCGAGATAGGCTTCATGGCCGCGCGAGCGGAGCGTTTCCACGATGCGAAAGGCGGCTTCGAATTGTTGGATCCCGGCCATCGTTGCTGTTCTAATTGTCAACCCTTCCACTCTCGCAGGCGAAGCAGGGCTTTGACCACGTGAGCTCGTTATGAGCTTTAAACAAGTGCGGGTCCGGAGACCCACGCTACATCCGGTCAGGAGACCGGCGCTACAAACTACACTGAGATCATGCCCGGCTCCGGCCTGATTCTTGGCATCGAAAGCTCCTGCGACGAAACCGCTGCCGCCGTTGTGGAACGGGGCGCGCGGACGGCGTCTTCCGTCGTGGCATCGCAGATCGCCACGCACGCGCGCTACGGCGGCGTGGTGCCGGAGCTGGCCAGCCGCGAGCATCTCCGCGCCATTGTTCCAGTAGTTCGCGCGGCACTGACCGAGGCGCATGTTACGCTCGCCGACCTTGACGCTATCGCTGTTACTTCCGGGCCGGGGCTTGCCGGCGCGCTTCTGGTGGGCATCACCTACGCAAAAGCTCTCGCCTTCGCGAATCGCCTCCCACTGATCGCCGTGAATCATCTTGAAGGGCATATTCACGCGGTGCTGCTGAACGAGCGCGAGGGGCAGATTCAAGACGCCGCAACAAAAGAGAAAGACAACGCCGGCGGTTCAGCGAAGGGCAGGGCCGGTGAGGCACCGTTGAAAAGCAACTGCAGATCCTTCGACTCGTCCGCCACTGGCGGACTCGGTCAGGATGACAATGGTTACGCTGAGGCTGCGGATGCGGCTCTTGCGCTCGTCGTTTCCGGTGGCCATACTCATCTCTATCTTGCCCGGCCGATGGACTCGACTTGGAGCTATACGCTCGTGGGCCGTACGGTGGACGACGCGGCGGGCGAGGCCTTCGACAAAGTCGCCAAGCTGCTTGGGCTGGGCTATCCGGGCGGCCCGTGGATCGATGCGCTGGCCAGATTCGGTAATCCGCGAACTGTGCCTTTTTCGTTCGCGCAGATCAAAACTAAAGCCCATCTGGGAGGTAAGCCCGCGCGTACCAAGGCGGCAAAGACCGCGCCCATCGCGCGTCTCGATCCGCATTTTCTGTTTTCGTTTTCAGGAATCAAGACTGCGGTGTTGCGCTACGTGGAACTGAACGGACTGCGGGCAGAAGCTCGCGCGCGCGTGAGCCACGTGCTTGAGCATTTTCATCCGCCGCAGACGCGCGAAGAAGCTCTCACCCTTTGCCCGCAGACGACACTGGATTTGATTGCCAGTTTTCAGCACGCGGTGATTGGAGATCTGATGAAGAAAACCTTCGCGGCAGCCGAGCGGCTGGGCGCACGGCGCATTTTGGTCACTGGCGGCGTGGCTGCGAACCGCGAACT
>JBAWFY010000535.1:0-5650 GCA_049592335.1 Occallatibacter sp. | reverse complement strand
GCACGAGATCAACTGGACCATCGTTGCCGGCGCCACGTCCGCCTGGGCCGCAGCCGTGTTCCCCGATGACGGGCCCGATGCCGCTCTCGCTAGACTTTGGGATGCGATCTTCTCGACGACGCGCATCAATACCGCCGATCCCGTGAGCGCCTGGCGCGCGCACGACGCCGAACTACAGAAACACGCGGCCTTCATGAACGCCAAGCGCTATTCCGCGCTGCAATACCGCGGCCCCGGCACCGACTTCCGCCTCGGCCTTCCCGACGATCACGAGTGGCTGGGTGGGGGCACCCATGCGGGCAACGGCGTCTACTGCATTCCCAACATGCCCACCGAGGAGATTTTCTCCGCGCCCCACAAAGATCGCGCCGACGGAACCGTGACCGCGACCAAGCCCCTCTCGCACCAGGGTACGTTGATCGAAGGCATCCAGGTTCGCTTTGAAAAAGGACGCATTGTGGAGGCTCGCGCCACTCGCGGTCAGGAAGTGCTCGAGAAACTCATTGACACCGACGAGGGCGCGCGGCGCCTGGGTGAAGTGGCATTGGTTCCTCACTCCTCGCCCATTGCGCAAAGCGGCCTGGTCTTTTACAACACTCTCTTTTACGAGAACGCGGCCTCGCACATCGCGCTCGGCCAATCGTATTCTTCCTGCCTCCGCGACGGCGACAAATTGTCGTCCGAAGAGCTCGCCGTCAGGGGCGCTAACGACAGCCTGATCCACGTGGACTGGATGATCGGCTCCGCACAGCTCGACATCGACGGCATCACCGCATCCGGCGCAATCGAGCCAGTAATGCGCAAAGGCGAATGGGCAATGGCGGTTTAGCGCCCTTAGATGAGCTGGGTGGCTGCACGCAGAGAGTGTCGCGTTGATGCACAGCGCATCGACAAAGATTAGGGCAAAGCTAACGGACGCATGGAACCAGTTACGCATTTTCTCACCGGCGCCTGCATGGGCCGCGCCGGCTTCAATCGCAAAACGTCTTACGCCGTGCTCGCCGCGGCGCTCGCCGCCGAAGCTGCGGATCTGGACGTCTTATGGGGCTTCGCCGGACCAGTCGAAGAGCTCAAGCACCATCGCGGCATTACGCATACCATCTGGGCAGTTCCGGTAGTGGCCGGCGTTGTCGTCGGCGTGGTGTGGCTGCTCGATCGCTGGCGAAAAAACAGACAGCGAAAAGTGAACGGCCCCTCATCCTTATCCTCTTCCGCAGCGGATGAGAAGGGTGGGCACGCACAGCAACCCATCCACTGGGGCTGGCTCTACCTCACCGCTTTCATCGCTGCGCTTAGCCACCTGCTACTCGACTGGACCAATAACTACGGCGTGCGGCCATTTTTCCCTTTCAACCCGCATTGGTACGCGGGCAGCTTCATGTTCATTGCCGAGCCGGTTATCTGGGTGCTGCTCTTCTTGGCGTTCTTCATGCCCTGGGTACTGGGGCTTGCCGATCATGAGATTGGCGCGCGGAAACAACAATTTCGCGGCCGCGGCTGGGCCATCTTTGCGCTTTGCGGCATGTTGATTCTTGGTTGCTGGCGCTGGGCCGAGCACGCTCAGGCGCTGGCCATGGTCAACAGTTCGCCTATCTCCACCGAGCCCGCCCTGCGCATCGCCGCCGAGCCTTACCCCATAAATCCCTTCCGCTGGCACGCAATTGTTGAGACTGGCGACTTCTACCAGACCGCCGAGATCGACACGCGTACCAGCGCGATCGAGAGCGATCCGCACAGCGATATTCTCTACAAGCCCGCCGACACCGCAGCAATCGAAGCAGCGAAGCAGACCGAGCTCGGCCGCGTCTATCTCGATTGGGGAACCTGGGCCGTAGTGCGCGATCTGGGCCCCGTGCCGGCCCCCGGCCTGACACCTCCGCAGCTTCCGCCCACCCGCACCTGGACCACCGTCGAGTTCAGCGATCTACGCTTCGACTACTCGCGCTTGGCCGCGCGCGCCAATGCGGGCCGCCCGCCACTCGCTGGCTGGGTCTACATCGTAGACGGCCACGAAGACGCAGGCGAGGACCTGAATGGCCGAGAACAGCGGTAGACCGCGAAGCTTTGACCAACCGATTTGCACCCTGCTATTTTGCTGCGGCCGAAAAAAATGTTGCTCTCACGGAACAGAACGGGTTGACCACGTGGCCTTCAAACCTCAGAATGAAGAAAGTCCTTTATTCCCTGTTGGCTTTATTCTGGACCGGAAATCTCCGGAAAATCTGTATCAAGAGGTGGGCATGGTCGCATATTTCCTCGTGTTGGTTGCCGTTTTGTCGCGTCTGGTTCCTCACGCTCCTTGGTGGAGCTTTACGGCCGTCACCGGCAGCCTGCTGTACTTCGGCGCACGGCGTCCATGGCGCGAGATGCTTGCGCCCTTGGCGGCTCTGATCACCACCGATTGCTACCTGACGCTCTTCCGCTATTCCGGCTTCTCAATCCAGTGGAGTTCCGCGTTCACCTGGGGATGGTATCTGGCCGCGATGGTGCTGGGCGGGGCTCTTCTTGGTAAGAAGGTTACGCTGGCGCGCGGCACGGCGGGAGCACTCGCCGGACCCACCTCGTTCTTCCTCGTCTCGAACTTCGGAGTGTGGGCCTGCGGCGCCATGTATCCGCACACGCTCAGCGGACTGGCCACCTGTTACTTAGCCGGCGTTCCGTTCTATCGCAACGATGTGGTGGCGACTTCTATCGTGCTGGCCATCGCCTTCGGCGTTCCTGCGCTGGTCAAGCGCGTCAGCGAGGCTCGCGCGCAAGCGGCGCTGGCCGAAAAATAGCCTGCAAGCAGTTTCATTACTTTGTTCTTCAAGGGCACGGCCTTGACCGTGCCCTTTCACATTTGGCAGAATCTGGCTCATTTCTCTTGGGCTGCAACGAGGTGACGCGGTCGCTCTCTCAATTCGAGCGGGCTACTCATCCTTCAAGCGGCTTGCCCGAGCGCTTTTTGCGCGCCCACCACCAAACAAATCCCAGCACAGTGAGCGCGCCTAAGATCAGAACCACAGCCAGCGAATGCTTTGCCACCAGCCCAACTGCGCCAGGTCCCAGCTTGATCACCAGAGCCGAAAGAACCAGCCAGCGAGCCATTCTGCCCGCAAACACAGCCAGCAGGAATTGGGGAACGCGCATTTCAAAAACGCCGGCGGCGAAAACAAACGCCTTCCACGGTGCTGGCGGCGGCATCATGGAAGGAATCATCACCGCCAGAAACTCCTGCCGCTCAAACCGCGTGCGCATCGCATCGAATTTGGCGCGGTTCACGCGCTTGAGCAGGAACAGTTCCCCGCCCGCGCGCCCCAATCCGTAAGGAAGCAGGCCCCCCACTGCCGAACCTGCGGCCGCCACCAGGCAGTAGAGCCAGAAGTGAGGCTTGTCGTTCCAGATAAAGACGGCAAGAATCGCGTCCATCGGCACAGGAATGCTCGATGAATCCAGCACCGCCACCGCGGCTACGCCCCAAATCCCCCATTTCAACAGCGCCGGCAGAATCACCAGCTTCCATTCCGCCAAAAGATGCGCAAAAAAACGCTTCAAACATTATCCTTTCCCGTCGATCATGCGTCCATCTATAAGAACCATTGTACGAAGCCGAAGTCTTCTCCGCCTCGCGCAACCTTGCAGAAAGAATGAGAGAATAGACACAGTGCGGAGCCGGCGGAGAGATCCTTGCGTCTCTTGAAAAGCTCCATTGCCATCGAATGCCCACCAGTGAAGCGCCAGCTAAAGTGAACGAGCCCCAGCAGCCCGGCCCCAACGCGGGCGACGCAGCGCGAAAGCCAGCGATTACCGGTTCGATCCTGGGATTAGATAACGCTCCCGGCGCGGAAATCGCGAACGGCCCTGCGCCGTCAATTCTGGAACCGCAAGAACCGCAACCTCGCGAAGCGCCTGCACCCACGATTGGCGGCTCGCGCTGGGTCGACTACGACACCCACGAATTGCTGGAGATGATCAGCGAGCTCGAAGACGAGCGGCGCTGGGCGCGGCTGCGCGAAGGCGTTCTCTGGGCAGTGCTCGTGCACATCATTCTGCTCTTCTGCCTCTACTTAATTCCCAAGTACGTCCTCAAGACTCCGATCGTCGATGACTTTGACGCTATCAAGCAACGCGAAGACCTGACCTATCTCGACCTGCCGCCTGACGCACTGCGCGAGTTGCAAAAGCCGAAGGTCGCCCCCAAGCCGCTACCGCCCAACAAGCCGCTCATCGACAAGCAAACGATGGAGGAACTGAAGCGCCAGACCGAGCAGGCGGCGCCGATTCCACCCGTCGAACAGGCGCCGGAGCAACCGAAAGAACAACCCACGCAGCCCCTTCCGAACAATGCGCAGTCGCAGGCACCCGAGGCGCCGCGCCCGCAGGCCGTACCCGCCAAGCCCAGCTTCGCCATGGGCTCGCAGAACCCATCCGATCAGCTTCGTCAGGACATGCTCAACGCCATGCGCGGCCACGGGCAGGAGGGTATCGGAAATCAACCTCCCGGTGGGCTGGCGCGCCACCCCGGCGCTGGCGCCGGCGGCGTCCAGATTCTTTCCGACACCCAGGGTGTCGATTTCAATTCCTGGATTCAGCGCTGGTACTTCATTACCGAGCGCACATGGGACCCGCTGATTCCCGACGAGGTCAACCCGCCCATCTCGAAGCAGGGCGTGGTCCAGATCCGCTTCAAGGTTCTGCCCAACGGCCAGGTCACGGACATGGTGCTGGAGGGACGTTCCGGCGACACGGGTCTTGATCGCGCGGCCTGGGGTGCACTCACGGGATCGAGCTACCCGCCCCTGCCGCACGATTTCCACGGCCCCTTTCTCGAACTGCGTGCCGCCTTCTTCTACAACGTGGAGCCGCAATAGTTCACTTGAACATTGACGCTTTCATACAAAGCTCATCGTGACTGAGTTGGGGCCCGTTCCAACGGAGACAGCGGTGGGGTGTCCGGGGAGTGTCGTGTCCTGCATGTCAAAAATAGTTGCGCCGGATTCCGTCGGACTGGCCGGACCCACATCCGAGAATTGCACAGGACTGAATTTGGGCACAACCGGTGCAACTCCGAGATCCGGGTTGCTCCAGTTGACATTCTCCATCACCCACTCAATGGATGCACCGGCGCCCGTTGCGCCGCTCGGCGCCTCAAACAACAGACTGGTGGATATGGATTGGGTCATATTTCGAATGCTCATCGACCCATACAGTCCCAATTTGAAGTCCAGGGAAAAAGACAACGGATCGAAGAGCAACCAGAGATAGGAAACCTGGACCATGACCTCGTCCCCAGCTTTGATTGGCGGAAAGGTCAGAAGCTCTCCACTCACCGGAATGCCGGACTGATTTACATTCGGACCGGGCGGAAACCACATCCACCACGGAGCAGAAACCGAAAAGTCACCGGTGGATGGATAGTTGAGTCCTGGGGTAAAGCCGGCCTGCAGCATTTCGCTGTTGACATTTGTCCCGTTGCTGGTCTCGCCAGCGTCAAGCGCCACCCATAACGCTAACTGCGGAACATTGCCCTTGGGCAAGCCTTGCGGCGGCGCGCTCAGGGTGGGGCAATTCCACGTTGCAAACACCGTATCCCAGGGCTGCCCCGGCGCGCTGAAGAGGTTGCAGGAGGCGAAGCCTGGCTGCGACGGGGGGGCCGGCGGCCCGCGATGGT
>JBAWFY010000534.1:0-9747 GCA_049592335.1 Occallatibacter sp. | reverse complement strand
CCCTGAATGTTGAAGCTGAAGCGGCCGGGTCTGTAGCCGCGCTCCCGCGCTTCAGGCAGCATAGCGAAGAGGTCGCGGATGGGCGAGAAGACGCCGGTGTATGTGGCGGGATTCGAGCGTGGCGTGCGGCCGATGGGCGATTGATCGATGCGCACAACCTTGTCGATCTGCTCCGCGCCGGTGAGCTCGTCGTGTGCGCCCGGCTCCTCGCGCGAGCCGTAAATCTGCTGGGCAAGCGAGCGGTAAAGGATGTCGTTGACAAGGGTGCTCTTGCCGCTGCCGCTCACGCCCGTAACGACCGTCATGACGCCAAGCGGGATACGAAGGTTCACATCCTGCAAATTGTGTTCGCGTGCGCCCGAGAGCGTGAGCCAATTGCCAGTGAGCGCACGTGGATGCTCGCGCTGGAGCATGGTGGCATCGCCGCTCAAATATCGTCCGGTAAGTGACGCGGGCGAGGCCATGATTTGCTCAGGCGTGCCTTCAGCCACGACATTCCCTCCCAATCGTCCCGCGCCGGGCCCGAGATCGAGTACATAGTTTGCGTGGCGGATCGTCTCTTCGTCGTGCTCGACGACAAGGACTGTATTGCCGAGATCGCGGAGCTTTTCGAGGGCCTCGATGAGGCGGCCATTGTCGCGCTGATGCAGGCCGATGGAGGGCTCGTCGAGCACGTAGAGAACGCCGCGCAGGCGGGATCCGATCTGCGTGGCAAGACGGATGCGCTGGCCTTCGCCGCCCGAAAGGGTCGTGGCGTTGCGGTCGAGCGAGAGGTAGTTCAGGCCCACGGCACACAGGAATTCCAGGCGCTCGGCGATCTCACGGCGGATGCGTTCGGCGACCAGAGCCTCGCGCTCGGAGAATTGGATATTGATGGCGGCCGAGAGCGCGCGGTTGAGCGGCAGGGCAGTAAAGTCGGCGATGGAGAGGCCGCCGATTTTGACGGCCAGCGACTCCGGGCGCAGGCGCTTGCCCCGGCAGACCGGGCAGGGCACTGCCGACATGTAGCTCATCATGTACTCGCGATAGCTGTCGCTGCGGGCCTCTTCCACGTTGTCGCGCAGATAAGCGAGGATGCCATGGAACCCTGTGCGCGGCGCTTCGCCTTTGGGCGGCCCGTAAACCAGGATGTGCTGCTGCTTAGGTGGCAAATCTTCAAACGGAACTTTAAGGTCGATCTTGTACCGCGTGGCGGCGAGCTGCATGAGCTTGAGGAGATACTGCGAAGACGAGCCGGGACCGAGCCCGCCATCGAGCAGGGGTTTGGACCAGTCGGTAATCACTTTCGCGGGATCGAAATCGTAGAGCGAGCCCAGCCCGTGGCAGTTCGGGCAAGCCCCGAAGGTGGAGTTGAAGGAGAAGCTGCGCGGCTCAAGCTTGGGCACATCGAGGCCGCAGTCGGGGCAGGCCATCGATGAGGAGAACAGCTGCTCGCTGCCATTATTGAAGACAATGAGGACGAGGCCGTTGGCAAGTTGCAGGGCTTTGGTGACCGCTTGTTCGAGACGTTTTTCAGCCGAGGGTTTCCCCGTTGCGGCGGGTTCGGTCGGCGCCTTCAACAGCACGCGATCGACGATGGCTTCGATGTTGTGGTTTTTCCGCTTGTCGAGCGCGACGGGTTCCGAAAGGTCACGGACCTCGCCATCAACGCGCGCACGAAAACCTTGCTGGTCAAGCTGATCCAGCAGATCTTTAAACTCACCCTTGCGGCCTCTCACGATGGGGGCCATCACCGTGACGCGTTCGCCCTTGCCGAGTTCGACGATCCTTTCGACGATCTGCTCGGCGGTCTGGCGGGCGATTGGCCGGCCGCAATTTGGGCAGTGGGGCGTGCCCACTGAAGCGTAGAGCAGGCGCAGGTAATCGTAGATCTCGGTGATCGTTCCTACCGTCGATCGGGGGCTGCGGCTGGTGGTCTTCTGCTCAATGGAAATGGCCGGGCTTAGGCCCTCGATTGAATCCACGTCGGGCCGTTCGATCTGATCCAGGAACTGGCGCGCATAGGCGGAAAGCGTCTCGACATAGCGGCGTTGGCCCTCGGCGTAGATGGTGTCGAAGGCGAGCGAACTTTTGCCCGAGCCCGAGAGCCCGGTGACCACCGTGAGCGCATTGCGGGGAATCCGCACGCTGATGTCGCGCAGGTTGTGCTGGCGCGCGCCGCGCACCGAAATGTGTGTGATCGACATGAATAAACTGCGGGACTGCGGAACCACGGGGCTGCGGGGATCTGAACGTTTCCTGGCTCGAAGTCCCGACTCCCCGTAGTCCCTGGCCCTTTGAGCGGTGGGTTTCAAAAAAACGCAGTGGCGCAAATCACCTCGAAAAAGCGCTCTAGAGGTATTCTATTTGCCAACAGAAACGAGGGTCAACGAGGCGAGAATCTGCGACAATCGCAGAGAAGTATCTTGACCGCAAGCGCCACTCGCGAACTTGAGAATATGCAGGCGGCGGATGCGAGCGGTTTTCTTAGAGGCATTAAGGATGGCGAATCTACTAGATCTATCGATGTTGATCGCGGCGAGTGTCGGCGCTTTAGCGTTTGGCATTCTCGCCGCGTATGCGATCCTGCGCGTAGGGTTCGCGCTGATGCGTGTGCCGCGCCGGCCCGTTCCGGTCAAGACGCAGACGCAGATCGCGCAAGTGTCATAAAGCGGGCTCTGGCCTTCAACCGCCGTCCAGTGGCCAGGCTGCTCCTTCTCAGTTTTGCGTATCTTGTGGAACGTTTGGCTGCATCTGCCGCTGGCGCTCTTCGATGATTTGCTGCATTTGCTGTGGCGTGCGCACGGGCATTCCGGGCGCGGCTCCTGGCATCGGAGGCATCACCGGATTCGGCTCGAATGGTCTCTGCTCGGCATCCTGGTCGTTTTCCGGCTCGTTGTCGCTGTTAAGAGCGGAGTTGTTATTGCCGGGAGGCGGCGTCGGGCCGTTGGGGCGGCCACTCAGGACGATGCGCCGCGGCGTGCCTGCACCCTGGTCGCCAACCATCAGAATGTTGTAGCCGGAGCCATCGAGAAGCTGCGCGAGGACGTCGCGAGCCGGACCCGGCCCATAGCTTCCAAAGACACGTTCGTCTGCTCCCATGCCTTCCACTTTGGCGCCGGTCTTGAGCGAAACGTCTTTGAGGATCTGATCGAGGCTCGAGTTTGACGCCTGGATAAGCAGGCTGCGGCTGTCCCAAACGACCGTTGCGTCGACGGGTTTGCTGTTGACAGGCCAGACGGGCACGGGCGGCGCTGCCGGCATGATTGGCGCCGGCATGGGTGCTGGCAAAGGAGCGGAATGGGCCAAGGTCTTTTCCGTGGAGGGCTTGCGGCGCGCGTGAGCCGGCGAATGCGCGGCTGAATGCGCGGCGGGATGCGTACTGGAATGCGTAGTTTGCACCGCCCGCACCGGGACGGAAGCGGCCGGAGATTGCGCGGCGATCCCTAATCCCCAAAGAAGCTGTGCGGCAACCCATGCGAAAGATGCAGCCAGCAGCACGCAGCGGCGCGCAGCGGCGCAAGCGCCACGGTGCGCGAGTACGCGGCACTTGTTTTGCGCGCAAGCGCGGTCAGGGGATTCCGGCAGCTGCGGTGCGAAGGTTCGCATCCCGGTTGGCTCCATGCGGCTGATCGCGCGCTTGAGTACTGCGCCGTGGCGATTGCCGCTTACTGTACTAGACTATCAGTGGCCGGTGGACGCTCATCAAGCCTATAAGTAGTGCCATTTGGGGCAATCGTAGGCCCTCGCAATGACGTCAAATACAAAGAAACTGCGCGAGGCGGCATCCGAAGATTAATGGCAATGATGGATCGAACCCAGTTGACAACAGATGTTCTTGGGGCGGAAAGCGGGGTAAAGATGCGTGTGCGCTGGAGTTCGATGGTCACAATCGCGCTGGCATTTGCGTTGACGCCGTGGAGAGGCCAGGCGGCGAGTTGTACTCCGGAGCCTGAATTGGGCTCGCTCGACCGCGATGCGCTCTCGGCGGTCATTACCCGCGTGGCAACCGCCGTGATTGCGCAGGATGACTCTACCCTCCAGGGCATCTTGCTGCCGCAGGAAGCCTCGCAATGGGAAGGGATACGGGGGGCCGTTGACCAGGCGGCGCCGCTCGTGAAAGGCGGGCAGTTCACGCTGCGCAGCCTCTACCTGCTGGATGCGAGCGACCAGACCGCGACGCAGGATACGCAGGTCTTCTGCTCCAATCCATCGGGATCGCTGACGGTGACCATTACGATGAGCCAACTCCCGCCGGGCCGCTATGCCGTTGCGTTGCTCGACGCCGCGGGATCGGAGATGGCCGGGCAGATGGGCGTGGTGCTGGCTTGGGACGGCGCGGCTACGGCATGGAAGCTGGCGGGACTGACTGTGCGCCCCGGTGTCTTCGATGGCCACGACAACACATGGTACTGGGTACGCGGACGCGCGCTGGCCAAGTCCGATCCATGGAGCGCATGGTTCAGCTACGATGTGGCCCGTTATCTGTCGCTGCCGGTCGACTTCCTGTCCTCACCCAATCTCGATAAGCTGCGCCAGGAGCAGGCACTTATCACGCCTTCGCCCGATAGCGCGCTTCCGCTATCGCTCCAGGATGGCGACCGCACCTGGAAGGTCGAGGCGGTTGTGCTTGACCCGTCGCTGCGCGAGCCCGATCTGGCGGTAGTGTATCAATCCACAGGAGTGACCGATCCGGCGGCGCTGCGCACCGAGGCAACAGCGGTGCTGAGCGCGTTCCTGAAGGTGCAGCCGGGAATCCGCGCCAACTTCCACGGGCTGTGGGCGTATGCCGAGAAGGATGGCAAACGAACGGCGGTCATGGAGCTTCCCATGGCTAAGATCCCGTAGTGGCAGGGAGCAAGGGAGCGAGGGGCCAGGCTCCCAAAGAAGGTGCCGACGACAATGAAGCCCGCAGTAATCGATCTACGTTCCGACACGGTCACTCGTCCGACGCAGGAGATGCGCGCGGCGATGGCTGCGGCCGAAGTGGGCGACGATGTCTACGGCGAAGACCCAACCGTCAATCTGCTTGAGCGCCGTGCAGCGGAGGTCTTTGGGCGCGAGGCGGCCCTGTTTGTGCCTACGGGCACGATGGGCAACCAGATTGCGATCCGGCTGCTGACGCATCCGGGACAGGAAGTGATTGCCGAATCGCGGGCGCACATTCTCGACTTCGAGATGGCAATGACGGCTGTCTTCTCCGGCTGCCTGATCCGCGCCGTCACAGGCGAGGGCGGAATTCTGCGGTGGAAGGACATCGAAGCGTCCATCGTTCCATTGGGGCCGTTTCGCGCGGCGACGGGACTGATTGAGATTGAGAACACCGCCAACTTAGCAGGTGGGCGGATTTATCGCCTCGATGTTTTGGACGAGATTGTTGCCGGGGCGAAAGAGCATCGGCTCCCGCTGCATCTCGATGGAGCGCGCATCTTTAATGCGGCTGTGGCGCTGAATGTGGATGTCAAGAAGCTGACGCGCGGCTTCGATACGGTGATGTTTTGTTTGTCGAAAGGGCTAGGCGCGCCGGTGGGCTCCATGCTCGTCGGATCGGCGGAGCGGATGGCGCGGGCGCGGCTGCTGCGCAAATCGCTGGGCGGCGGCATGAGGCAGGCAGGCGTGCTGGCTGCCGCAGGCCTGATCGCTCTCGAGAACGGCCCGAAGGGCCTCGTCGAAGATCATGCCAACGCGCGCCTGCTCGCCGAAGCGCTGGCTTCGACAGAGGGCGTCGCGATCGATCTTGAATCGGTCGAGACTAACATCGTCATCTTCCGGCTGAAGGCGGGCACGGGCGCGGCTGAGCTTGTGACACGCCTGCGGGCGCGCGGCATCCTGGCAGGAGCCTTCGGACCGGATGCAGTTCGCCTGGTGACGCATCGTGACGTGAGCCGCGCCGACTGCATCGACGCCGCCGAAGCGCTGACGGAAGAGATTGAGAAGCGGCAGGTTAGCTAGCCAGCGAGTGAGTCGGGGGCCGTGGAGCACAATTGCACAGTTTCTGTGCTGACTGTCGATTTCGGCTGCAGGCTATTGCATCGCATCGACTTGTGAGCAGCACAGTTGCACAGCCCGTTTTTCGGAATTCTTACGGGCGATTCCAGTTAAAGGCAAAGGGCAGAGAACAGCGATCAGTTGTCAGCTCTCAGCTTTTAGCTGCTGGTCCCCTGAAAAAGCGGGCGGCGCGGGGTCGTCTCCCCCGCGTCGCCCAATTGTTCGTCACATCATTAAAACCAGTTTAGCGATTTGCGGGAAATTACCGGCAAATCGCTAAGAGTGTTTTTGGGCTGAGATTTTAACGGCTTGCGAGGTGGAAGCGTGTGGGAGGGTTGACTTTGCGTGGCTCGTTTGTGCGGCAGAAGCCTGTTTTAGGCCATGTCCTCGGCGATTGCTGGAGTCCACTTTGTCCGCCTCTGCCCGCCATCTCGGCGGGCAAGCTGTCTGCAAGTGTGATTGACAGGTCCCCAATCCTGGCGTAGCTTCTGTTCCAGCATTCCATCAGCAGTGTCGAGCCTGTGGCCAAGGTGGGCATTATGGAGAATTTCATGCGCCACCATTCTCGATTGCGCTTGATGTCTATGGGTCTATTGGTTGCATTTGCGTGCCCGCTTGTCTATGTGCGCGAGTAATTAGACAGACTTAATGAGGGTAGCGCGAGGTTCTGGCCTGCCTGGTAATTTGTACCATCAGTCAGGTGAGCTTCAAGAACCGGCGCTCAAGTATCGTGTGCGGCTCTTGGGAGCAAAAACGGAAGTTCAGGTCAAGCAACTTCGATACACCACAATTTTCTGGAATCTGAGCCCAAAAAGGAGATTCCGGTACAACCCGATTCTGTTCGCCAGGAGACGATTCGTGAAGAAAATGCTTTTCATCGTGTTTGCATTACTGTGCGTGTCGGCGCCTGTCAACGCGCAGACCAAGTTGTCGTCGTATTATCCGGGCGCACAGAGTCTCGTGAAAGGCTTTGTTTGCCCGGCCGGTGCGAATTCACAGGCTTGCGCAACACTGAAGCAAATGGCAGCTGCGGGGAACGACGAAGTACTGGTGCAGTTCGCCACGTTGCTCTTTGCCAAAGACCAGATTGGCTCCTCGGTCTGCGTGGTGTTCGACAGCGACGCAGATGCTTTCTGGATTGATACGCTGATTGTCCTTCCGAATTCTCTAAAATTTGACCTGTACATGGAACATTTTATGGATGGCAAATTAGTTGGCCAAGCCTTCGGCACGGTACCTGCCACGGACCCTGCGAGCATCGCGTCGACGGAAGAAAACGGACAAACTATCTCCCTTACTGCAGGCTCCGGTCCTGGCGGAGATACGTCTTGGACTTCTGTGGAAACCTACCCGAAAGCTGACGGTAAGACAATGAGCCTCACTGTTGTCATTAAGAAGACAGCGGGGGTGTCCACTGAAAGCACCATTCCCGCAACCGTCACATATCAAATCGGCGACACCAAAATGGCCGAGAACCTGGTGGCTGTCAGGTTCATGACAGATAACATGGTAAAAGCAGCACATTAGGGCGCGTTGCCGCTTCCCCAGCAAAGGCTGCGGCCGTGGCGACATTCGGAATTTGGATCGGAGAACCCGCTCGGGCGTAGAAGTGCTCACTCGGAAATGCGAATCGCGCGAAGTCAGCTCTTGTTTACCGATTTGATCGGTCGTGAATTCCCAGTTGTCCCCTATTGCCCAAAACTGCTCGTCCACCCCAGCCTCTCAGCGGAGCCACGGCGATTCCGCGGATCAGTACCGACAAACGCCATTCTCGTCGGGTTTCGCTTATTGGGTGGTAGAGTTTTCTGGAAAAGTTGATACCGTCAAGAGCAATTGGAGTTCCTGCTCTGATTTCGTTCGTTGTCGGTTGTGCCCTGCACGGAAAGGCAATGTGCATCCCTCAGGGCTGAAGCCCCATACCAATTTGTGGCTCTTGCCGGGCGAGTGAACTCGCGCCCTGATACGAGACGATTGGTCCGCGTCGAAAAGCAACTACAAGTTCTTCCGCTGCGCTTGCCCCCATGATTGCTTGGCAACCACAGGGGCCCTGGGTGCGCTCCGCTGAAGATGATACGTCCGGTGAGGGCGAGGATTGGGTTGGTCCTATCCCACCCTAAACGCAGAGTGCGCGTTTAGGATGGGATAACCGATTTGCGCTGATGCTTTAGAACGACGAGATGAGCCGCTGATACCTTGCCTGTTGCGCTTTCATCTGGGCGATGTTAGGGATGCGCGGAGTCAAGCCGGTGGGTCGCGAGTTGGGGCCGAAGGTGTTGGGCACCTTGCAGGGCGCAGCAAAGCCGAAGCCCATGGGAAAACTCGCCTGATCTGAGATCAGCCATGAGGATGAGTCGCATTGGATGGAACCGCCTGAGTTGGAGGTCAGCGTGGCGCCGGAGACATTGATGCTTGAGTTGCCGAGCGCGTAAATTCCGGGACCGCCGTTCTGGGTGATCTGGCCGCCGCGAAGGTAGGCTTCGGAGTTGTCATCGATGCGCACGCCGGCGCGCGTGGGATAGGTGGAGGCAGGACCGGTTCCGTTGTTGGCGATCTGATCGGCGCCGTCGATGAAGACCTGGCCGTGGCCGTAGACGTCGATGGCCGCGTCGGAGTGGTTGGTGATCTGGACTCCGCCGGAGAGCGTGAGCTGGCTGCCCATGCCGACGTAAATGCCGACGGGTCCGTTGCTGTCGACGATATTGGTGGCAACAAATCCGGAACCTGTCGGCTCTGTGCCGCCGATGCTGACCTCAGACGATTCCTCAATGGCAATGCCTCCCGTCTGGTTGCCGGAGATGAGATTGGCGGCCATCGTGGAGGTGGACCAGTTATAGAAGAGCAAGCGCGCGTGCCCGTAAAGCTGAATACCGTAACCCGACTCGAAGCCCAAAGCCGGTGGCAGAGCAGCTGTGGTGGCCTTGTTGTTAGCGATGACGATGTTGCCCGAGACTACCAGCAGCATGCCGTCCTGCAACTGGATGCCGTCTCCGGTGTTGTTACTGATGGTGATGGGACCTGAATATCCGCTGAGATTGAGATCGGTGGCGCCGGTCACCTCCATGCCGAAGTTGCCGTTGTTGCTGAAAGATGCGGTGTCCTGAACGGTAATGGTCGAGTCGTTGACATCGAGGCCGAAGTTGCTGTTGTTGTTGCTGGTGCAGCTATCGAGCGTTACGCCGGCGCTGGAGCTAATGTCGATACCGTCGCCGTTACTGCCGTTATTGCCGGGGTTGGAGACGCTCATACCATAGAGGTAGAAATTCTGTACGGTGTTGAGGGTCAGGTTGCCGTTGAGGACCGCAGTTTGGCCGTAGGCCGCGCCGATGTTGAGGTTGGCGAGGCCGGTGATGTTGACATTCTCCGTGCAGGGGCCGGTGATGCGCACGACGGAGCCGTTGGTGAGAAGCGGAATCACGGAATTAATGGTGGTGTAGGCGCCGGGCGTGTTGCCGGTGCAGTCGACGACAAACTGGCCGAAGGCGTGTGTGGGCGTGCAAAGGAGTTGAACGGTTGCGGCAAGGACGAACAAAGGAAGAGAGAAGCGCGAGAAACGCATGGGCCCTCCATGGGGAATCTGTGGAAGTGTGACTTGCGGGGAGGAAACCAGAATACTCCAATGGGGCGGGAATGAAAATGAATGGTTGAAGAAGCCGGGTGCGAAGGTGCGAACGCTCGGCGCAAAAGCGAAAAGCCCAATCTCCTTTGTGGGAGACTGGGCTTTTGTTGTTCTGGGTGAGGTATCTAGAAGAGGTTCCAGAGCGACTGGTTGTAGACGGCGTG
>JBAWFY010000533.1:0-9292 GCA_049592335.1 Occallatibacter sp. | reverse complement strand
GTCGGAAACGCCTAGCTTGTCGTAGATCTTGCGCAGGTAATTCTTGATGACCTGCCCGGTAGTGCCGAGCTGGAAGGCAATTTCCTTATTGCGCTTGCCCTGGGTGATGCAGGTGATGATCTGCATCTCCTTGGGCGAAAGGCGGGGCTGGGTGCGAGGGCTGACCAGAGCGGCGGCCTGGGCGCGATAGGCTTCAATGACCCAGTTGACCGATTGATTGTCGATCCAGGTTTCGCCGGCGGCAATGCGGCGCACGCAACGTACCAGAAGATCGGGCGAGATGGAGCGGGAAACGATGCCGCGGACGCCGCGGCGGTAAAGCTCTACCGTGTGATTTTCGTCGGTGGCCAGGGCCTGCACGATCAGTTTGACATCGGGGCACAAGCGCAGCAGATCGGGAATGGCATTGGGTCGGCCGCCCAGCATGTTGCCTTCAAGTAGCACGATATCAGTGGGATAGCGTTCGATGGCCGCATACAGGTTTTCGAGCGAGTCGGCCTGCGCCACCACGCGGATATCGTCTTCGAGAGCGAAAACCTTGCGTATGCCCACTCGATAAATAGCTTGCGAATCCGCAAGAATCATACGGATCGTACCGGGCTTTGCGGGAGTTTCTACGCTCTCGGCATCATTCGGATCGTCGAGGAATTCCATAGCCGGCTACTGCCAAGCCAACCGGGCTCTCACTGCTCCGCGAATTTATATTCGTCGATCGTGGCCGCGGCGAGATGCTCTTTGTGGCTTGAAGAGCAGCGTACCACACGTCCCGTGCAATGGACCAGAACGTCGTGGGGCGTACCCAGGATGGAATGCGGCATGCGCATCGAGAAATGCAGGTCCAGGCCGAGAGCCAGGGGCCGGTCGAGCGCGAAAAGCACCCCGCTCGCGGAGATGTTCCGGGTCAGCGCGGGAATGTCTTCTTCGCCCGTTGAAAGCACGACCGGCAACGCTAGAGGAAATCTAACAGCGCAACGAACCTCTTGCCGGCCATCTGCAGCCCTTTGCTGATTAATCGGCGTCGGCGCCTCTGATTTAGAGACAGTCATACGATCTTTCCGAGGGAGGTGAGCCTAAGAGTCAGAGTAGCGAGTTTTTGCTATTCGGCACAGGGCACCAAAGTTCCCATACTGGTAACCCGTTGTCGAGCCAGACTGCGCAAGAACCTGCAGTGCGTGAGGGCAAAAGACCCTTCTCCGGTTGGGGATCGACATTGGCTTCCGCGCGAGGCGCCAGCCTCACAGACGAGGGACGTCGTCTGTCACAAACGGCGATCCCGACCGGGTGCGCGTGAGGCCAGGTCGTGAGTTTGGCGGGATTGGTGAGGCCTCGTCGCCTCCAGTAGGTCCACTTTGGCCCTCTCGTCAAAGCCTGCCTGGAAAGATCTCGACGGTATCTCGCCCAGCCATTTATTCCTGAAACTGCATTTTTGGGGTCCGCAAAGGCAAAAATGTGACGAACAGGGTCAAGTAATATAACTTTAGTTACTAAAGTTGCATTAAAAGATGGTTACCTACTCCTATAATGTCCCGGTATAGTGCTTTTGTTGTAGCAGATTCACCCATTCGAGGGGTAGCCTTTCGCTGATGTAATTCGAGTGCGGCAGTGCCGCTAGGAGGATGTATCCATGCGTACGTTGACGTCCCTTTCTCTGAAAGTCCTTGCTGTTGCGTTGTTTATCGGTTCAGCTTGCACAGCAAGCGCGATTCCGATCTCCGATCCCGGCCCCGGCCAGCCGCCCGCGTACCTGATCCCGATCTCCGATCCCGGCCCCGGCCAGCCGCCCGCGCACCTGATCCCGATCTCCGATCCTGGCCCCGGCCAGCCGCCCGCGCGCTGATCCCGATCCCTGGTCCGGTCCGACTCCGCGTCTGCCTGCGACTGATCCCGATTCTGAAATTTCGCCTCCGGCATCAGAAGCTGGGTAATCCCAGGTCAGTGAGGGTATGCAAGCGCCGCCCCATAATGGGCGGCGTTTCCCCCAAGCTGGTTTTGTGGTCACGTTTTGTGGCACTGCATGAGGCTGCGATGAATTTTCCTGATAAACTCGGAACGGCTCGTGAATACATTTGGCTGAAAGCAAAACGTGAATCTAGACGATTTCCTTTATTCGGCCTATATCCCGGTTGAAGCAGCTCTCATTGGGTTGCTCATCTATAGACGTGTTTGGCGGGTGATGCCGTTCTTTTTCACATACTGTGTTTGGGACATATCGAGTAACGCCTCAACCGAAATATTTATAAAGATTTACCAAAATACAGCTTCGTATAGATCCCGATTCATAGAGGTCAATGCAATCGAAACCCTCATTGATTCAGCCCTCCTTTTCTGTGTTTTGGTTGAGTTAGGTTGGTCAGTCCTGCGGCCAGTCAGGAGCTCACTTTCGCATCGTTCCTTGATACTGATCGCTGCTTTGATCCTGCTGGCAGGTGCGGCGATTTGGCCATTTACGGGTCTTTCTGGTTTCGCGCACGCCGCCCCAAGACTGTGGCTTCTAAAAGCCCAACTGCAGCACACGGTCTCGATCCTCCGTATTCTGTTTTTCTTGTTACTGGCTGGCGGAAGCCAGTTGCTTTCGATTGGCTGGCGCGATCGGGAACTGCAAGTCGCCACCGGGCTTGGGTTCTATTCGTTGACATCCCTGGTAATCTCGGGGCTGCAGGCGCGCCAGATCTCTGGTATGCGGTACCTTTATCTGAACAGAATCGCGGTCATCTGTTTCATTTGCTCGTTGATCTATTGGCTTGTCTGCTTCGCGCAGCAGGAAGCCGAGCGCCGAGCGTTCACCCCTGAGATGCAGCGCATTCTCTTATCTGTCGCCGGCACCGCGCGTGCAACCCGCGTCGCGCTCACCGAGCCGCAAACGGACAATCCGCGTAAATAACGATCGGCGATCAACGCCGACACGCACGCTTGACTCAAGTAAGCCTTTATCCTCCCCCCGGATCCAGGAGACAAACTATGACCCTGGATATCGCCCTGACCCTGGTCTACATCGGCCTGTGCGCGGCCGTCGTTGCAGCCATGGCCTCGAAGCGGCTCTACCTGTGCTCGCCAGTCTTCTTCGCCTATCTATGCTTTGAGTTCGCATCAACCATTTGTGCATTAGAGGTCTACCAATACACAGGCCCATCGATCTGGTATTTACGCGTCTTTCTCACTTGGCTGGTTGGGAACTTCCTGCTCTATATCTGCGCTCTGGCCGAGATAGGCAATAACCTGCGGTGCTCCAATGGAAAAGCCCGCCCACGTTGGAGCCTCGCGGTTCTGCTTTTTGCCGTCGCTTCCCTGCTGGTCTTGGTCCTTGCCAGGTGGACGGAGACGCCCGACCGCTCCCCGCTCTCGAATCTTTGCTTTGTGGGGATGCGCGTGGACGGGGCGCTGGAGTTTGCCGGATTTCTGGCTCTGGTTTCCTGGAGCAACCTGCGCAAGCTCTTCTGGCCGCAGCGCGAGTTGCACATCGCCACCGGATTCGGGTTCCTCACGTTTGCATCGTTCCTCATCTCCGTCCTGCTGTTTCAGTGGAATACCGGGCCTGCTTATTACGGCATTTACGAGGCGGGACAAGGCGCCGACCTGATTGTACTGGCCTATTGGCTGCGCTATTTCTGGATCGTGGATCGCGGGTTGCCGGCGCGCAGGAGGATCGTCGAACCGGAGGGCCGGAACGGCCGCGAGGATCGAGAGCCTATGCAGTACGTCGACCGTGCTTGAGCCGAGGACGGCGCTGCGCTTGCGGCGCGACGATCTCCAGACGCATGCGGACCTGCCGGACCGCAGCCCTTTGACGGCGATGGCTGCCCGGAGTTGTAATAGGAGCAGCGGCGATGGAGTTCGCCCTTAAGAGCTGTCCTCTCCCACGAGCCGACAGATGATGACTCCTGACAGGGAATCCTGGTGCGGAGTCATGTCGCGGCTCGATCCCTGAAAAATTGGCGCGATTGCACAACGATGAATTGCGTCCCGCATCCTGTGTGCGGCCGCAGCACGAGGCACGCGCTCCAGTTCAAGGAGGATGTAAGTGCAAAAATACCTGCTCATAGCCGCCGGGGGCGCGGCCGGCTCCATCCTCCGTTACTGGGTGGGATCGACGATCTCCGGCCGCGTGGGAACCAAGTTTCCGTACGGCACGCTGGTGATCAATCTGACCGCCTGCTTCGTCATCGGTTTCACGCTGACGTACTTCGGCAAGCGCGCCGATCTCAATCCCGCCTGGCGATTCCTCGTGCCCATGGGCTTCATTGGCGCCTACAGTACCTTTTCCACTTACGAGTGGGAGACGCTTTCGACCATGCGCTCAGGCGCCTTCGCGCTGGCCGCGCTTTATGCGGTGGGCAGCCTGATTCTTGGCCTTGCGGCGACATGGTGCGGGACTGCCGTTTCCGATCTGTTGTGAGTGCTTCGCTGGTTCACTCTCTTGCTCTGTTTACTCTTTTCACGCGCGGCGGCGGAAAAGAAGTGAGACGAGTGAAGAAGTGAAAGAGTGAAGAAGCGAAAGATCACGCTGCTCCACCGGTTGCATATTCCCGTCAAAGGTGTTTCAATCCATCGGTGTCCGGCCCATCGGTGTCCGGCTGGATGCGCACGACAGCGTGGCATGGCCTGCCGCGCACGGAGAAGAATCGTATGCTGACCACGGGCAAGGCCGTCAAAGTAATCCTCTACCTGAGCGACGGCGCCAAGCACCACGGAATTCCCGTCTACTCAAGCATCCTGGACTTCCTCTTTCACAACGGTATCGCCGGCGCCACGGTGGTGAAAGGCGTGGCGGGATTCGGGGCCAAGCACCGTATGCACTCGGCGCACATTCTCGAGATTTCCGACCATCTGCCGATCAAGGTCGAATTCATCGAGACACGGGAAAAAGTGGACCAGGTACTGCCGGAGCTGGAGAAGCGCACCGGCTCCGGGCTGATCGAAATTCAGGAGACCACCATCGTGGTCCCGTCCAAGGCGTGAATCGTGGTTCGTGATTCGTGCTCGGTTCACGCCGACACCCTGGCGCCGGTCGCGGCACAACTTTCTCTGGTAAATGTGTCTCTAATAAAAGGACGGCCGCATTGTGCGCCTCGATCGGCTGCGTCTCTTTTGCGTTCCGCACGATGAATTAGCGGCGCGACTTTTCATCCTTCGTTGAACAAAGCTGGCGCATACTAGTAAGCAAAGTACAAGCCAACTTTACCCCTCAAGGAGATGGATGCTCTCGGCTCGGCTGTCGCGAATACTTACGCTGCTCTTCTTCATCATTGGAGCCGGCTCCTGTGTGCGCTTGTCTGCGCAGGCGGCGCTTTTGATGGAGGAGCCGTATGGCTTTTTCGGCATGCTCAATCCCACGGGCCATAACGCCATCTATTTCGAGCGTATCTGCGCCGAGACTCCCGTGAAACTGCGCCGCTGCGGCCCCGGTGAGATGGGCGCAGTGATCGCCCGCTACCAGGGTATCGACGGCTACGACTGGGTGGCGATTCCGCTGGTTCCCTATCTCTACGCGGTCGACAATCCGTACGACGTGCCGGCGCGCGTGGATCGCAATACGGTGCTGCGGCTGCGCAATCGCTATCGCGAAGCGCATCTTGAGAGCCTGGGCGACAAGCTGGCAAAGGGCAACTTCTTCAGCGGCGGATGGACGCAACTGGTGGGCGCGGCCTACGAACGGCGCATCTACGTCTACCGTTTTGCCACCACTCCCCAACAGGACGACGCGCTGATGGAGGAGTTGAACGCTGGCCCTAACCACACCCAGTTCAATCTACTCTTCTCGAACTGCGCCGATTATTCGCGTGTGCTGCTCAATCGATACTTCCCTCGCACCTTCGATCGCAGCATCTTTCCCGATGCCGGCATGACCACGCCCAAGCAGATCACCTGGAAACTGGTGCGGTATGCGCGCAGGCACCCGGAGACACAGCTCAGGGTCTTCGAAGTTCCGCAGGTTCCCGGTTATCGGCGCCACAGCCGCTCTGTGAAGGGAATCGACGAGTCGTTCGTCACCACGGCCTACGCGGTGCCGATCGCGATCGCCAATCCGTATCTGGCCGGAGGCCTGTTTGTGGATTACCTGGTGCGCGGCCGCCACCGTCTGGTGCCGAAGCATCCCGTGGTTCTGAGCCCCATGAATCTGTGGGCGTTGATGACGCCGGATGCGCCAAAACAGAGTGCCGCGAGCATCGCGGTCCTCGACGAGAAGTATTCATCCCGACAGCCGGCCGCCGATGCGCGGGTTCCCAGCGCCGATTCCGCCAACCCCACGGCAGAACCGGCTCCACAATCCCAGTCCAGCCTTCGTTAGGTCTGCTAACGTTATTAGGACGGCAGCGAAGCATGGCCGAAGTTGCGCTGCAACGCTGTTGCCAAAGAGCATCGACAAAACCCTGAATCGGAGTTCGACTGAGTATGTCCGCGCCGCAAAGTTTCAAAAAACATGGCCGATTAGACCCGCCGTATCACTTCTTCCTGACCTGGATTTTCATGGCCAACGTAATTGTCGCGATTGTCTATGCGGTTCGCCATTTCTGTTTTCTTTCGGTCTGGCTGGTGGTGCTCGCTGTGGCGGCCTTCGTCGCGCTATTCAAATTGCGCCTCTATCCCCTGAAGGTGCAGGACCGCGTGATCCGGCTCGAAGAGCGGCTGCGCCTCCAGGCGCTGGCTCCGGCCGAGTGGCACTCGCAGATCTATCGCCTGACGGAAGACCAATTGATCGCACTGCGCTTCGCCGCTGATGAGGAAGTGGTCGAGCTGGCCAAGCAGGCTCTCGAACAGAAGCTGACCCGCAGGCAGATCAAGGAGCGCATCAAGGACTGGCGGGCGGACAACTGGCGAGTGTGAGGGGCGCGGGGTCGTGGGCCAGATTTCAGTTGCGAGTTGGCAGAATGGCCGCCCGCCCTGCCTGTTGCCTGACGATTTTGCTGCTGCTATTTAGGTATGGCTCTCTGCTGGCGCAAGCCGCGGCGGACACGCCAACGGCCCGACAACCGGGAGCGTTTCGCGGTCACATTCCTTTCATCTGCGACAGTGGTATGATGGCGCGTCAGCCAGAAAGCGCGAGGAGGATGACGTGAAAACAGCCATCGTGGTTGCATTTGGGGCTCTGGTGCTTCTTACCGCCTGCCAGGATAATTCGCCCAAAATTCAGATTCCGCCTAAATGGCCGGGCGCTGCGTACCACCTCTCGTTTGGGCCGGCGCCGGCCAAGCCCAATGTCGCAGGCCTCACCATTCCGCCGATCAAATGGGACGCGAATCCCGACATGGTCGAGAGCCGGGCCGATCTTGTGGTCCAGTTTGACACATCGAAAGCCAAGAGCGATGGACCGGTGATGAACTTTATGACCATGGCGGCGGTGGATATCAACGGCGCCCAGGGCGCGCTGCCCGCCGATTACGTGGACAGGGCCAGTACAGATCTGTCGAAGATGCTCACGGCCTACTGCATCAACGGGAAGGTCAAGATCTCGGTGGCTCTGACTCGCTCGTCGCTCGCGATGAACCCCACCGGCGACCAGATCGACGCCAAGCGCCTCTCCGACTGGACGCCGATCGAACTCGATTTCAAGAACCCGCAGAAGAAGTGCGCGAAGTAGCAGAGTTTGCGGAGTCAGGCGGGTCTCGCCGGAACGATTCTCTGTAGCGATGGCTTGCTGCCGTGGTTACTTCTCGAGCAGCTTCTGCTCGGCCTGATCGAGCGTGATGTTTTCAGGCAGTTCTTCGAACTTCGATTTCACATCGTCTTCCTGATCGGAGATGCTGTGGAAGAGGATGGCGTGCCCCTGGATGTGGACGTGCGTCTCGGTGATCTGCCAGATGCCGTGAGCCAGTTGCCGTCGCTCCACGTCGAAGGTGCCGCCAGGGTCCAACTCACCCAGCAGGCCCCAGCCAAATTTCACGCCATTGATGAGCTTTCCGCGCAGGCTTACGATGCGATGCTGCTCATCGTCAACGATCAGGTCGCCCGCCATGCCCGCAAACACGCGCGCTTCCCAGCTCGGCGGGCTGAAGTTTGGATCGGGCCGGAAGTGCAGCACCGTCTCGGTTCCTTCCTGCTTGGCTCTAGTCCAGATGAAGGCATTGGGCAGCATATTGAGCATTTCGGTGGCTCGCTTATCATCTTGCTGGCCGCCACGGCGTTGCTTGGCCTGCGCCCCGGAATCGCGAATAAAGCTTTCCATCCTGGCGCGCTGCTCTTCAGGGGTGTAGGTGTGCCCGTCCTGCTGCAGCACGCGATCCACTTGGCCCGAGCGAGTCTCCGCCGCCCACTGGATCACAGGATTGCGGGGCTTGCTGTCGACCTCGTAATAGAGCCAGAGAGAATGATCTGCGGCGGCGGCAGCCAGCTCGGCGCGCGTTGCCTGTAGAACCAGTTGGCGGGGCTGCTCCGACTCGGCAGCTTTTTCAGCCTGTGCCCCGCTGGCCCCATGTCCCCGCGTTTGCCCATTTGCAGCCGCCCAAATTGTGGCGGCGATTCCACACGTCAACCACCGCCCAAGGCCCCGCCCGAGCATTGACATCGATACCCCTCCCCCTCTGCCGGGATCATGCGCCCTGGCGCAACAACATGACTCGATTCAGTTGGATGCGCGTTGGGGAGCACACGAGGGAAGACACGGGTGGAAGATCGAGCACAGTTGCACAGTTTCTGTGCCAGTACGCCAATTTGTCTGCAGGCGATTGCAGCCCATCGACTTGCGAGCAGCACAGTTGCACAGGAGAAAAACAGGGACTAAGGAATAGGCAACAGGGACTAGAAATCAAAGGCCCCTCATCCGTTCGCCGTGGTACTTCTTGCTTCCGCAATGCTCCTGAGATAAGGATAGTGATTTGGCAGAATGAACCGGCAATTGGGGCGGAGAAATAAATATCGTGTGGTGAATGGGATGGGGCGGGAGCGGCGAGGCTGGGGGTTGACTTTGGCGTTGGGGTGAATGCTTTGGATCTCCGGTTGTTCAAAGCGGGAATTGGAGATGCCACTCCCTGGTCCCTCCGCCACGGCGGACGAGGAACCCCTTCGGCCGCGCTCAGGGCAGGCTCAGGGCACCCTCAGTTTAGTTGGGTACGATCATCGGGACCGGTGGCATCCGCCATTCACTGTTTCATGTAAGGGTGTGCGGAACCCGAATCCATTACGACATGGAACCAAAGTGTTTCAATATCGAACGAAACAAGTCCTATCGGGGTGACCTGCCCCCGGAAAACTCGGCCATGGAAAACTGGAGTTCTCTCGTAATCTGAACGGGAGGACTGGGATGAAGAAGAGTCGGTACACGGAAGAGCAGATCATCGGGATATTGAAGCAGCATGAG
>JBAWFY010000532.1:0-1510 GCA_049592335.1 Occallatibacter sp. | reverse complement strand
AACCATGTGCGGGCCGCGCGGCCTGCAGGGCGAGCCTGACCATCTCTTCCACAACAATGGCGACGGCACATTTACCGATGTCAGCGTCAAGGCAGGCGTGGAAGACAAGCGCCGCTACTACGGATTCTCCTCGACCTTTGTCGACATCGACAACGACGGCAAAGTCGATCTGCTTGTCACCGATGACTCATCGCCCAACTATCTCTATCTCAACAAGGGCGACGGAACCTTCGACGATGTGAGCTATCAGTCTGGCTATGCCGTGAACGAAGCCGGGCGCGAGACGGCATCGATGGGCATTGCCGCCGGCGACTTCCAGAACAACGGCATGGTCGACATCTTCAACACTACTTTCTCCGACGATTACAAACCCCTCTATCGCAATGAGGGTGACGCCAATCTCACCGATATCAGCTACCAGCTAGGCATTGCGGAAATTTCGGTGCCCTTCCTCGGATGGGGCGATGCCTTCTTCGATTACGACAACGACGGCTGGAAAGATCTGATCATGGCCGACGGCCACGTCTACCCGCAGGTCGATCAGCATCCATGGGGCACAAGCTGGGCGCAGCGCCCAATGCTCTTCCACAACCTCGCCGGCAAAAAGTTTGAGCCGGTTCCGGCAGTCGAGGGTTCGGGGCTCGCCGATGTCGTCTCCGGCCGCGGACTGGCCGTTGGCGATCTCTTCAACGACGGCAAGCTCGACGTGGTCATCAACGTGATGGACGGCCATCCGGTGCTCCTGCGCAATGTCAGCCCGGACCATAATCATTGGCTTGAGCTGAAGCTGGTAGGCGGCGCGGGCAGTCCGCGCGATGCCATCGGCGCAACGGTGTACCTGACCGCCAACGGCATGAGGCAGCGCGACGACGTGTTGAGCGGCGGCAGCTACGGCTCAACCAGCGACCCGCGTCCGCACTTCGGCCTGGGCCAGGTCACAACGGTCGACGACATCGAAGTGCATTGGCCCAGCGGCAAGGTGGAACACTTCACCGTTCCCGGCGTGGACCGCATCGTGACCATCACCGAAGGAACCGGCAAGACGCAGCCCACCGCCGCAAGCACGCCGCGTTAGCGCGTTCCGTTTCGCAGGATCAATGGGTGCCCCAGGTCCAGCGTTTGGTGCCCGGGAATGCACAATCTCAAACGAACGGCTAGTCGGAAACCTAGAACAGCAACCGCGTGGTAATCGCGATCTCGTGATTGTAGGTGTGGAAGTGGGTGACCGCGATCTGGTCGCCGGCGCCCACACAAATGCCAAGACGGCTGTGCGCGTCGCCGGGATGAATCTTGCGCGCCACAAGCAATCCGGGCGTGGCGAAGGTCATGTTCTTGCCGTCGTTCGCCCCTCCCGCAAACCATGTGGAGTTGACTTCAACTTCTGGCCAAAAGTATTTGGCCACATGAAGCTGGCTCGCCGTGTTCGACGCGATCGTGCGCCCCAGCTTCGCCGTATCCATCACCGGCAAGCTCGCGCCCAGCGTGCTCTGAACGTCGAAGTGTCCGAACC
>JBAWFY010000531.1:0-15101 GCA_049592335.1 Occallatibacter sp. | reverse complement strand
GGGCAGGTCCCCGACGACCGGACGATTGTGGTCGAAAGATGCCGCGACGAGCTGGGCGATTGGCGCGTGTGCGTGCTGACGCCTTTTGGCAGCCGTATCCATATTCCGTGGGCGATGGCGGTGAGCGCGCGTATCCGCGCCGCGGGCGGGCCGGAAGTGGAGACGCTGTGGGGCGACGATGGATTTGTCTTGCGCTTTCCCGATACCGACGAGCCACCCGATTCGGATTGGATTCTCGTTGAATCGGCCGAAGCCATGCAGCTTGTCTTGCGGCAACTGGGATCGACGGCGCTTTTTGCAGGGCGCTTTCGCGAGGCCGCGGGGCGCGCGCTGCTGTTGCCGCGGCGGCGCGCGGACCAGCGCTCGCCGCTGTGGCAGTTGCGCAAGCGCTCTTACGATCTGCTCAGCGTGGCGTCGCGGTACCCGTCGTTCCCGCTGCTGCTCGAAGCCTATCGCGAGTGCCTGCGCGATGTATTCGACATGCCGGCGCTGATTGAAACCCTGCGCGCCATCGAGCAGCGGCAGCTGCGCGTGCATGTGGTGGAGACGCGCAAGCCATCGCCGTTTGCGTCGTCGCTGCTCTTCAGCTACGTGGCGAATTTCATGTACGAAGGTGACGCACCGCTGGCCGAACGGCGCGCGCAGGCTTTGATAATCGATCAAGACCAGTTGCGCGAGTTGCTCGGCGAGGCGGATTTGCGCGAACTGCTCGATGCGAATGCCATTGCGGAGGTGGAAGAGGCGGCGCAGTGCCTGGCAGAGAATTTCCGCGCGCGTTCGGCGGATGGAATTCACGATCTGTGCCTGAAGCTGGGGGATTTGTCGCGAGCCGAAATTGCGCTGCGCGTCGCCGATACGTCACTGCTCGATTCATTGGACCGGCTCGTCCGCTCGCGACGATTGCTGGAACTGCGCATTGCCGGCGAAAAACGGCTCATTGCTGCCGAGGATGCTGCGCGATATCGCGATGGGTTGGGCATTCCGTTGCCGCCGGGATTGGCGGCGGCGTTGCTCGAGCCGGTGGCGCAACCCGTGCTCGAACTGGTGCGGCGCTACGCGCGCACGCACGGGCCGTTCACGTTGCGCGAGGCTGCGGAGCGGTTTGCGCTCGACGCCGAGGCGGTCGAGAACACACTGAGGCAGCTTGCGGCGGAGGGGCGCGTTCTGGAAGGCGGATTCCGGCCGGGTGGATTGCATCGCGAGTGGTGCGACGCGGAGATTTTGCGGCAGATTCGGCGCAAGTCGCTGGCACGGTTGCGGCGTGAAGTGGAGCCGGTGGAACAGCACACGCTGGCGCGTTTCCTCGCGCACTGGCAAGGATTGCTTGCGCCGCGGCGGACGGGAACTGGGCGTCTGGATGCGCTGCTCGATGCGATTGAGAATTTGCAGGGCGCGCCGCTGCCTGCGTCGCTGATTGAATCGTCGATTCTGCCGGCGCGCATTGCAGATTTCACATCGGCCGGGCTCGACACGTTGATCGCTGCGGGTGAAGTTGCGTGGACCGGGGTCGAGCCGATCGGCGAGCGCGATGGGCGCATCGCGCTGTTTCTTGCCGACAAATTGCCGTTGCTGGCGCAGCGGCGGCCGTTGGTTGAGCCGTTGACGGAGCGCGAGGAGAAATTGCTTGCGGTGCTGGAATCGACGGGCGCGAGTTTCTTCGATGCGCTGCACCTGGCTGCAGGTGGCGGCTATCCGGGCGAGACGATCGATGCGCTTTGGAACCTGGTGTGGCGCGGGCTGGTTACGAACGATTCACTACACGCTTTGCGCGCATATATCGCGCGGCCTGAAAGCGCGCGCACGCCAAGACGCTATCAGACGGGAGCGGTTTTTCGGTCGCGGCGCACGACTCCGCCGAACGCGCAGGGGAGATGGTCACTTTTGCCGCTTCACGGCGCGGGTCAGGAGACCCGCATGACTGCCGTCCGGGAGGCCGGCGCTACAAGTGGTCCAACGGCAACCGAGCGCAGTCACGCGCTGGCGATGCAATTGCTTCACCGTTATGGGGTTTTACTGCGCGAGCACGTGGCTGCAGAGAATGTGCCCGGCGGATTCAGCGCTGTATATGACGTGCTGAAGGCGCTTGAAGAGAGCGGGCGCATTCGGCGGGGCTATTTTGTCGGCGGACTGGGTGCTACGCAATTCGCGCTGCCTGCTGCTGTCGATCTGCTGCGCCAGCTGCGCGCGGAGCCGCCTGAAGAGAAGCCGGAGTTCGTGCAGTTGGCTGCGACCGATCCCGCGAATCCTTATGGCTCGGTTTTGCGCTGGCCGGACTTGCCGGTGACAGATGAAGATTCGGAGTCCGCGCCGCGCGTGCTTACGCGCGCAGCCTACGCTGAGGTGATCCTGCGCAACGGCCGGTTAGTGGCGTGGCTCAAGCGCGGCAATCCTAACCTGCTTATCTTTTTGCCGGCCGAGGAGCCGGAGCGCTCGCAAACGGCGGCAGGGCTGGCGCACTTTCTGTGCGCACATGGACAACAGCGGATGAAGCTGCACAGCCACGAAGGCGTGCTGATTACGACCATCAACGGGCAGCCTGTGGCTGCGCATTTTATGGCGCGATTTTTGATGGACGCGGGCTTTCATCCGGGCCCGCTGGGAATGCATTTGCGGCGGATTCCGCTGCCAGTGACGCAGGGCGAACCTGATCGGCCTGAGGTGCATTGAGCAATGCCTGAGGGCGACACGATTTTTCGCACTGCGCGCAATCTGGGACGGGTGCTCGAGGGCAAGCCGGTGACCGCGTTCCGCTCGACGTTTCCGTGGCTGATGCGCTTCAACAACGACACGCCGCTTGCGGGCCAATGCGTCAACCATGTCGAAGCGCGCGGCAAATGGCTGCTGGTGCATTTTTCTGGCGGCGGCATCCTGGCCTCGCATCTGCTGATGAACGGAAGCTGGCACATCTATCGCCGCGGCGAGCGCTGGCAGGTTGCGCGTGTTCACATGCGCATCGTGATTGCCAACGCGGAGTACGAAGCGGTGGGTTTTCGCGTGCCTGTCGCGAAGATGCACACGGCAGCTTCGCTGGAGCGCGATCTGCGCGTTGCGCACGCTGAGAACGATGTGCTGCGCGCGGAATTCGACGGGGCGGCGGCGCTCAAGAGGTTGATGGCGTGCGGAAGCGAAGCCATTGCCGATGCGCTGCTCGATCAGTCGGTTGTGGCCGGCGTGGGCAATGTCTTCAAGTCGGAGATCTGCTTCGTCAACGGCCTCCATCCATTTCGGAGGGTCGATTCATTGACGCGCGAGGAGGCTGCGGCTGCGATTGCGTACGCACAGAAGCTGCTCAAGGCCAATGTGCTTGAGGATTCAGGCGATACGATTGTGACCTACCGTGGGCAGCAGCGGCGGACGACGCACGCGTCCGATCCAAGCGAGAGTTTGTGGGTCTACGGGCGCGCCGGCGAGGCGTGCCGGCGATGTGGAGAGGCAATTCGCCGCCGCATTCAGGGCGCGGATGCGCGCGTGACGTTCTGGTGTCCGCAGTGTCAGGCGATGCCGGATGGGTCGGATGTGGACGGTTGATTTCCGATTGAAGCAAGTGCAGGCCTGTGCTCTCCCAGGTCCCAAAATCGGGACCTGGGGCACCCTAAATCTGCGGGTGGGCTCAGTTCGACGGCTTGCCGAGGCCGAAGATCTTCTGAAAAATATTGCGATGATCTTCGCCGATGCCTTTGTGGTCGCAGGTATCGGTGGGCGCGGTGCCGTCAAGGAAGGCCGCGGTGAAATCGTCGGGGCAGGCACCATCGGCCAGCAGGTTCGTGCCCTTATCGATAGTTTGGATCGCGACGCCTTGGGGCGGCGTGAACTCGTTGGTGTCGGAATATTGCGGCAGAAGGACCGCCTGCTTCATGAAGTTTGCCCAGATGGGAGCTGCGACAGTTGCGCCTTCAAGCCCGTGCGAAAGGGGTGTGTAGTCGTCATTGCCCACCCAGACGATGCAAATCAGGCTGCTGGTGAAGCCGGCGAACCACGCATCGTGATCGGTGCCGGTTTTTCCCGCGGCCGGCGAGGTGAAGCCCATGTTGCGCACGCCTGCGCCGGTTCCGCAGTAATCCCGTCCTCCAATCATGCAGCCATCGCTCCCGTTGCCTTGGAGAACGGACTCCATCATATATGTGGTGAGGAAGGCCACGCGGGGATCGAGGACCTGGCGCGTTGTGGGCGAGTAGTCCTCGATGATGTCGCCGGTCGCAGTGCGCACGCTGGCCAGCATCCAGGGATCGATGTGAGTGCCGCCGTTGGAATAGATGGTGTAAGCGCCAGCCATGTCGAGCGGCGTAGCGTCGTAGGAGCCGATGGCCATTGAGGGCGTGGCCTGCGCGCTTTTAACGCCTGCGCTGCGCGCCAGCGACGCCACGCGATCGAAGCCTACCATGCTGGCCAGGCTGATGGTGGCGTTGTTGTCCGATCGCATGAGCGCCAGGCGGGCAGTCATGTCGCCGTAAGACTCGCCTTCATAGTTGTGCGGCGTGTACTCGTACGGCGTTCCCGCGCCATAGGTTTGCGGCGTGTCGTTGAGTATGGTCACAGGCGAGAACAGCTTTGTCTGCCCGGGCAGCATGGTGCCTTCGACCGCGGTCTGGAAGGCCGCAGCGTAGACGAACGGCTTGAAGATGGACCCCGTAGGCCGGTGCGCTACGGCGTGATTGACCTGCGAGGTTCCGTAGTTGCGTCCGCCCACCAGCGCCAGCACCTGGCCGGTATGCGGATTGAGCGCGATGAGCGCCACCTGCGGATAAATGTAGGGCCTGCCCAATCTGCGGTCGCGCGCATGCAGCCTGTCAACCAGCGCATCGACCTGGGGGATGGTTGCGTCAACGGTCTGCGAAGCCAGGCGCTGCAGCTCCGGATCGAGCGAGGTGTAGATGTGCAATCCTTCGCGGTTGAAGTCGCGATCGCCGAGGCGCTGCGTGAGCTGATCGTGCACCAGATCGACAAAGTAGGGCGCTTCGCTGGCATCCACGCTGGCCGCGGCCAGATGCAGCGGCTCCCCTTTGGCGGTCTCCGCTTCATCTTTGGTGATTGCGCCGGTCTCTACCATCGAATCGAGGACCAGGTTGCGCCGCTCAATGGCGCGGTCGGCATGGCGGTAGGGATTCAGGCGGCTGGGGCTCTGGATCAGGCCGGCGAGCAGCGCGCATTGGGCCAGATCGAGCTGGCGCACATCCTTGCCGAAGTAGTCCTGCGCCGCCTCGCCGAAGCCATCTACAGAAAAACTGCCGAGTTGCCCGAGATTGATCTCGTTGGCGTACATGGTGAAGATCTGCTGCTTGCCGAAGCGGTGCTCGAGGATGATGCTAATGACCGCCTCGCGTATTTTGCGCGAATAGGTGCGCTCCGGTGTGAGAAAGAAGCCGCGCGCCAGTTGCTGCGTGAGGGTAGAAGCGCCTTCCTTGAAGTGGTGCAGGTGGAAAATGTCGTTGCGCATGGCGCCGAGGATGCGCCAGTAGTCGAGGCCGCCGTGCTCGAAAAAGCGCCGGTCCTCGATGGCAATGACGGCGTGCACCAGGTTGGGCGGGATTTCGTCGTAGGTGAGCACGCGGCGCTTGATGCGGCTGGTGTCGCTGAGGCCTGTGATGAGCAGCGGCTCAAGCTCGTAGCTTGAAAGCGGCCCATGGTCGTCGGTGATGGAATCGACTACGCCTCCGCTGACATGAATGGTGGCGGCGTCGGGCGCGTGATACGATTGCGGGCCGGGGTGCACGGTAATCTGCTGCGCGCCCTGGCTGAAGGAGCCGAGCTGCGATTGCTGCGGCGCGCCATCGGGGGTGTAGCCGGCCTCGCGCAGTTCGTTGGCGATGAGGCGGACGCTCAGCTTTTGCCCGGGCCGGACTTCGCGTGGCGCGGCGAAAATTTTGGCGGTGTTTTCAAAGATCGGCTGTTTGAGCCGGTCGTTCACAACGCCTGTGTACTCGATGTAGAGAAAGGCGAAGACGCAAAGGCCGATGAGCAGCATGGCTGCAAAGCCTGCGAGCGCGATCACAAGAATCCGCGACCGGAGGGAGTGGCCCGATGAGGGCCTCGCGAACCGGATTCGTAACGCCATCAATGCTCCTGAAAAGCAGCTTTCAGCTATTAGCTTTCAGCCCTTAGCTGTTCTTGCTGCGGTGAGCGTCAGTGCCGTTGGCTAAGGTCAATATACCGATACGGACTTGAGAGGCAGAAGGTTCGCGGTTAGTCGCTGTCTTCAAGCAACCTTTCTTCCGCGATGCGCCGCTTTATCTGCGCCACCACATCATGCAAATCAACATCCACGCTTGTGCTTGTGGAGCGCGTGACCAGCTCTGCCTGGCCTGAGGCGGCTTTTTTCCCTACGTTGATGCGGTATGGAATGCCGACCAGATCAGCATCCTTGAATTTGACGCCGGCGCGCTCGTCTCTGTCATCGAGCAGCACGTCGAGACCGGCAGCTTCAAGATCGGCGGCGAGCTTTTCGCCGGTTTCGCGCAGCGCTGCGTCGGCCACGTTGGTGACGGTGACGACGACGGTGAATGGCGCGATCGAAGCCGGCAGGCAAAAGCCGTTGGCGTCGTTGGCCTGCTCGATGGCGGCGGTCAAAATGCGCTCGATGCCGATGCCGTAGCTGCCCATGATGGGCGTTACTTCCTTGCCGTTTTCGTCGAGCACGCGCGCGCCCATGGACTCAGAGTATTTGTAGCCGAGCTTGAAGATGTGGCCGATCTCGACGGCTTTGCCGACTACGAGCTTGCCTGCGCAGGTATCTTTCGGGCAGCTTTCGCCCTCGTTCACGCTTCGGATGTCGGCCGCGAGCGTCCAGGTGAAATCGCGGCCGGGTGTTACGTTGCGCAGGTGGTAGTCGAGCTTATTGGCGCCCGCGACCATGTTCTTGCGGCCTTCGAGGGCGCGGTCGACAATCACTGTCAGGCCGTCGCCGAGCGGCTGCGCGTCGTGCTTAAGCCCCACGGGGCCGAGATAGCCTGCGGGCCCATTGAAGAATTGCTGCAACTCTTCGGCCTGCATGGTGCGCAGCTCGGCGGCGCCAAGTGCGCCGAGAAGCTTGGTTTCATTCACCTGGTGGTCGCCGCGCAGAAACGCCGCTACGCCGTGCCACGCGTCTTTTTTCCCCCCGGCGCCGCGCTTGAGCGCCATCACGGCCACGCACTTGATGTCGCTGACCGGGGACATTTTGAGGAATGCCGCTACGTCGGCAATGGCGCCCATCCCTGGCGTGTGAATCTCTTCCGGTTTGCCGTCTCCCGTCGGCTCCATCTCGGCGACTGCTTCGAGGAGCGACGTCGCTTTTTCGAGATTCGCGGCGTAGCCGCACTCGGGGCAACTTGCGATGAGGTCCTCGCCGGCTTCGGTATAGACCATGAACTCCTGCGACTGCGAGCCGCCCATCGAGCCGGAATCCGCCTCGACGGCGACGAACTTGAGTCCGCAGCGGGAAAAGATGCGGCGATAGACGCCATCATGCAGATCGAAACTTTTATCCAGGCCGGCTTTATCGATATCGAAGGAGTAGCTGTCCTTCATCGTGAACTGGCGCACGCGCAGCAGGCCGGACTTGGGCCGTGGCTCGTCGCGGAACTTGGTTTGGATCTGGTACCAGATCTGCGGCAACTGCTTGTAGGAGCGCAATTCGCCGCGCGCGATCACGGTCATGATCTCTTCGTGCGTCATGCCGAGGCATAGCTCCGCGCCCTTGCGATCCTGGAGGCGAAACATATTCTGGCCCATGCCCGTCCAGCGGCCGCTCTCCTCCCACGGTTCTTTCGGCAAGAGAGCGGGGAGATAAAATTCCTGGCCAATCTTGTCCATCTCCTCGCGCACGATGGCGATGATCTTGTTGAGCGAGCGTGCCCCGAGGAAGAGATAGTTGTAAATGCCAGCGCCGAGCTGGCGGATGTAGCCGGCGCGAAGCAGAAACTTGTGGCTGGCCACTTCGGCGTCTGCCGGGGCTTCGCGCAAGGTAGGAATAAAGAGCTTGGACCAACGATGCATAGAAAGAGAGCGAACTTTCCCGCCCGCCGCGGCCTCAATCGAAAAGCCGATACGAACGAAATAAACGTAGGCAAACTCCATTTTAAATGGCGACTGCGACGGTGTATTCCGAGTGGCATGTCCTGGGCGCAGACTTCCGAACTGTTGAGGGAAAATCCAACGTAAAGTGGATGCAAAATCTTGCATATCGCAAGGGTTCTGGGCCAATATGTTGTTGATTCTGCATGGCCATTGAATGGAACTTCGATTGCAATAGAAGGTTCAGGATTCCGTTAAGGAAGATCCGATTTTCCCAACAAGCAAGATCAAATTCAGATTGCTAAGAGCGTGTGTTCCGGAGCGCGAGAAAAGGCAAAAATATGTCTTTGCAGCGATTTCGGGGTGCGACTAGTTTACCGTTCTGCCCTTGCTGGGCAGTCAACCAAGGCTCAGAGGGGGTCAATTATGAAAAAAGTTGTGATACTGCTGGGAGCAGTTCTGGCCTTTGCTAGCTGTCGGGCAAATGCTGTTAGTTACACGTATGTTGGGTCCTGGGAAGTGGACCAGGGACCGTCTTTTGAAGTAGTGCCACCCGCATACACCGGACAGGACGCTGCCGCACTTCTGTTTGGGGGCACGCCGAGCGACTATGTAATTTCGACCAACGGGACAGATCCGACCGATATCAATTTCGAAGACTGGGTTTCCACCTGGGGCAGCGCTCCTTCGTGCGACGGCAACTTCCCGTGCGGCACGCTGTCGGCCGATGATGTTGTAGTAACCGAAAATGGCTTATACCAGAATCCTGGCGACACCTCGTCTTACGTAGACGACTGGGCAGTAGGCTCCCAGTACACGAACTACGCGTTCGAGGTCGGCGGCGCCAGTCCTGTTCCGGAGCCGGGAACCTGGCTCCTGATGGGCACTGGGCTGCTGGGGCTGGCTCTGGTTACGCTGCGCAGCAAATGGGCGACGCGCAGGCCGACGGCCGGGAACCTCGCCTAAACAGGTACGCAGGTTTGCGAAAAAGCCGGAGACGATCGTCTCCGGCTTTTCTGTTTCTGGCTCAGATCAGATCGACTCCCGACAGGTCGTGCAGCATGCGCCGTTTGCCAATCGATTTGTGGTCTGCATGATGCTTCTGTGGCCGGTTAACGGCCCAAACGCCGTCGGCTCATTCAAGGAGCTCCACGGCGTGTGGCATAATTTCAGGCATGAATTTCCACCACATCCCCTGGGGCGAGATCGTGTTTGTGCTGGTCAAACTCCTTAAGGGCTTTGGGATTATTCCGGGTGCGATTGCGGCATTCGGCGTGCGGAAGTTTTACCAGAAATGGCGGCAAACCAAGGCGATGGCCGGATGGCCTGCGACGGACGCGACGATCCAGAATGGGCAGGTTCACAACAAGGGTTGGCGGAGCTTCTGGGTTGAGATCACGTATACCTACTACGTGGGCGAATACCGCACAGGCAAGCACGTGCACCGCTTTCACCGCGAGGAAGATGCCGATGAGTTCGTCCGTCAGATTAAAGACAAGCGGGTTCAGGTCCACTACGATGCGTCCGACCCAGACAAATCGGTGATCCTGGACCGCGACCTGGAAGTGATTGCATTGCTGGCTCCGCAGTTTCGCTGATTTTCGCGATTTACTGCGAATTCAGATCAGCTCCACGCCCCACAGATCGTGCAGGTGCACGATGCCTTCGACCTTTCCGTCCGCATCGACAACCACGAGCGAAGTGATCTTGCGCTCTTCGAGAATCGCGAGCGCTTTGGCCGCTAATTCGTCGCCGGCAATGGTACGCGGATGCGGATTCATGGCCTCGCCCGCGGTCTTGCTTAGCGCCGCGCCGCCCTCGCGCTCAAGCAACCTGCGCAAATCTCCATCGGAGATGACGCCGCGTAGTCGGCCGTCCTGCTGCACCGTCGTGATGCCGAGTTTCTTTGAGGACATTTCGAAGATCACATCGGCCATGCCAGTCGACGGCGCGACGGTGGGAACCTCGTCGCCCTTGTGCATCAGCTCGCGTACCCTGGCGAGGCGCTTGCCCAGCTTGCCGCCCGGGTGCAGCTCGGCGAAATCCTCGGCACGGAAACCCTTGCGAAGACTGACGGCGACGGCCAGCGCATCGCCGAGCGCGAGCATGGCGGTGGTCGAGGCCGTAGGCGCGAGGTTCAGGCCGCAGGCCTCGCGCTCCACCGAGCAGTCGAGGGTCACGTCGCTGGCCTGCGCCAAGGTTGACTGCAAATTGCAGCAGAATGAGACGAGCGCGTCGCCTTTGCGCTTGAGCGTGGCGAGCAGGCGGAGAATTTCTTCTGTTTCGCCGCTGGCGGAGAGCGCGATGACGACGTCGCCGGGCATAAGCATGCCCAGATCGCCATGCACGGCCTCGGCCGGATGCAGAAACAGCGCCGGCGAGCCGGTGGAGCTGAGCGTGGCCGCGATTTTTTGCGCGACGATGCCGCTTTTGCCCATGCCTGTGACCACCACGCGGCCATGCGACTCGCCGCAGCGAAGGATCATTTCAACAGCGTGCACGAACGGCTCGGCCATCGGCCCTTCGAGGCGCAGGGCAAGCGCCTCTAGCGCAGCCGCTTCCGTGCGGACAAGATCCGCTGGCTGAAACGCGCCTTCTGGATTGGAGAGACTCATTGGCATTTGATGGTAACAAAGACAGGGACCAAGCCACCCCTGCGGGCGCAAATCGCCCGCCAGGGACTCCGGCAGGGAACAAGGGACCAAGGGAACGAGGGAGCGATGGAGGAAGACTGCGAGTGAAAGAGTGAATCAGTGGACGAGTGAACTGGAAAACACTGCACACCTTCACCCCTTCCATTCTTCACTCGTTCACTTCTTCACAGTCCGGCTGTTCGCGCCCCGCCGTTTTGCCTCGTAAAATAAAAGCATGAGGTCTTTCCCTGTGCGGCGCAACATTGTGGTTCTCGGTGCGACGCTTTTGATTCTCGCGATCTTTGCCTGGGCTGGCTGGGCCAACTGGGAGTATCGCCGGCAAGAGTCGGAGCGGTTGCTTGCAAACGCCGCGCGCGGCGAACTGGTGCCGGCCGCCGATAGTGGTGAGCCGCAGTACGTTTCTCCGCTGGACGGCAAGGCGGCTCCCGATTTTGCTCTCAGCGACCTGAAGGGGAGCAAGGTTACGCTCGCGAGCTACCGCGGCAAGGCGGTGATGATCAACTTCTGGGCCACCTGGTGCGGGCCGTGCAGGATCGAGACGCCATGGATCGTCGAGTTGCGCCAGAAATATGCGGCGCAGGGCTTTGAAGTGCTGGGCGTGGACACCGAGGGCGACGATCTGAAGAAGGACGACAAGGCTGGATGGGCCAAGGCCTCTGCGGCCGCAAGTAAATTCGTCGCGCAGGAAGACGTTCCGTACCCCGTGCTGCTCGACGGCGACTCAATCAGCCGCGATTACGGCGGGCTCGACGATCTGCCCACTTCGTTCTTCGTCGATCGCAAAGGCGTGGTGGTGGCGGCGCAGATGGGCCTGACCTCGGAGCAGGACCTCGAAAGCAAGATCCAGAAGGCGCTGGCGGAGTGAGACAGCTCCTAGCTTTTAGCTCCTAGTTTCTAGCTTGAACCTCCGCGGGATGACTGCTACCGCAATTCTGGATAATCATATGCTTTAAGGGGCTGGGTCGATGAGCGTTTTGAGGAGATCGATTCTCGCGTTGGTTGCTTGGCTCGCGGTTGGCGTGTCAGCTGCGTACGGGCAAGGCTTGACTTCGAGCGCACAGAAGCGGCAGCTCGTGAAGAACGATGCGGTGACGTATCTTTTTCCCGAGCAGGTGAGTGTTACGGCGGGAAAGCCGAGCGCGGTTGCGTTGCACTTCCGCGTCGCGCAGGGGATGCACATCAACTCGCACACGCCTACGGACGAGTTCCTGATCCCGACGACATTCTCGATTCCCTCGGGCTCGGGCGTCGAGTTGAAGTCCGCGATTTATCCGGCGGGCACGGTGATGGCTCTGCCGATCGATCCAACGACGAAGCTGAGCGTCTACACCGGCGAGTTCGTCATCCAGACGCGCATAGTGACCACGGCGGGCAATCATCTGGTGCAGGGTCAACTGCACTATCAGGCCTGCGACAACAATCAATGTCTGCCGCCCAAGACGATCACCGTGGCGATTGATGTGATTGGGAAGTGATTCTAGATTAATTAACTTACGCGGTAACTGATTTCTGATTGCATTTAGTGCCTGCATTGCATACAATGAATGTATGCAGTATACGATCCGAAACATTCCGGATTATCTTGACGCTGTATTGCGTGATGCTGCGCGGCGCGAAGGCAAGAGCCTGAACGAGATGGCAGTTGCTGCGCTTGTTCGCGGAGCCGGATTGTCGGAGCCCGAGCGTGTTAAGCGCGATCTGAGCGACATTGCTGGTACTTGGCAGGAGGATCCTGCATTCGATAGCGCGATCCGGGACCAGCAGAAAATCGATGAGGCGATGTGGCGATAATCCTTCGCCGGGAATCGCGGGAACGATCCTCTCGATGAGAGTAGCTCTCGACACCAATCGCTACACCGACCTCTCTCGAGGCGACGAGCTTGTTGTCAATCTGGTTGCGGCCGCCGATGAGGTCTGGTTGCCGTTTGTCGTTCTTGGAGAACTTAGAGCTGGCTTTGCGGCCGGCTCGCAGGAGGCGCGGAACGAGGCTGTGATTCGCCGGTTCCTGCTCAAGCCGGGCGTGGGCATTCTATATGCCGACGAGCAGACCACGCACCACTACGCGAGTGTCTACCGGCAACTGCGCAAGCAGGGCACGCCGATTCCGACCAACGACATGTGGATCGCGGCGCTGGTGCTGCAGCACTCGCTTGTGCTCTGCGCGCGCGACGCGCACTTCGATGCCCTGCCGCAAATTGCGCGGATTTAGCTGGTGGAGATCCTCACTCTCCCAGTCCCAAAATCGGGACTCGGGGCACTCGGCAGTGGCTTCGTTCTCAAGAAATCCATTTTGCGGTAAGATTGTCTTACCATGCAGACCAAGGTCTCCACTAAAGGCCAAGTCGTGCTTCCCGGGCCGCTTCGCCGCAGGCTTGGTATTCGCGCGGGCGATTGCCTCGACGTTGCCATCGAGAAGGATCGCATTGTGCTAACGGCCCGCCCAAAGAGAGCGCGCTCCAAGGCCAGAATCATTAAAGACCCCGTCACGGGTTTTCCGGTGATTGACGTGGGGCCGGATGCGCCTGTTCTCACCAGCGAGATAGTCCGCGAGCTGCTTACTGACTTTCCATGAGATTTCTTCGCCAAGGGCGGAGCATCAAGTAAGCGAATGACTGAGCGACCCCTCAATTCTCTAATTCCGATCACTTGTCCGCTGCTGTTTTGGACCGTTTTTTGCGCGAAGTTTGCGCGGCCCCGGATGCCGAAGATCAGGCCTTTCCCGGCGAGAAAGAACCTTTTCTTTCTCCTTCTGTTGCGCATCAGACTTATCGTTTCCCTGAAATTCTTCGTCGAGCAACATACTTACTCCTCCTATCGCTGCAGCTCTCCCAACAAGAACTACAACATATAAAGGTGAGCCGCTGCCACACAAAAATTCTCGGAATGCGAGTAATACACCAGTTTTCCGTTTGCGAGGCGAACTGGCTATCCAATCAGTCGTGACAGCCACCCCTTTTTCGCACCCTGAGGTTTGTTCTCCCGTGGGCTGTCTCTCACTGGCACAACCTCTCCTCCCAGAAGCCCGATGTACATCTTGAATGACGCCTTGGTTTCAGCGAACGCACAGCCCGACAATTCAGCGAAGGTAAAAAAGTCGCTGCGGGCGCCTGCATCCAGCGCGAGAGTGAGTCGCGCTATAAATGCAGCACAGAAGTATTGCATCGTGGTTGAACCGTCCGAATCCCACCCCGTCAGGTCTCGAACTGAGCGGCGAGCCATAATTTCGAGTTCCGGTTCGAACGGTCTTCGCCCGAGATATAGGTCCTGCGTCATGCAGATACGGATGTTCCCTACGCTAAAAAAACAATCCTTAATCGCTCCAGTCCGATCATTGTTTGAGAAATGCCGCGGTGGCGCCAAACCAGCGGATTCGTAGGCTGGGAAATAGGTCTCTGGTTGTATTGCAGATACCATTCTCTTGCAGTACTCGCGGTATCGCTTGGTGTCCTGAATGGCATAACCCACCGTGTCGACCGCCATGAAGTGATGAAGAAAAATGAATTCCTCTAGCAGCCCTTTGCGCTGTGCCTCGGTGATCCCGAACTTAAGGTCGTTTACGAAGCGGTCTGCGCCGCTGCACGCGACCAAGATCGAGTTGAGCGAAAGAAGCTCTGGGGGGATTTCTGGCGTCGTCGGATCGCCGGATCGCCTCATATCGGAGCGCCTCACTAGCTCATTTTAGAGCGAGGCAAGGTTTCGCTGCCACAACCATCCACCTCTGGATCTTCGATACGCGATATTGCGGTGTTTCCTGCTGGCGGGGATCAGGCTCCAGCCTTCTTCTCGATCCTGGCCCAGGAATCTTTTAACGGAAGCGTGCGATTGAAGACGAGTTTCTCCGCCGTCGAGTCGGGATCGACGCAGAAGTAGCCTACGCGCTCGAATTGGAAGCGGTCACCGGGTTTGGCGGCGGCTAGCGAGGGCTCCAGTTTGGCGTCGGTGACGATTTCCAGCGAATTGGGATTGAGGTTGTCGAAGAGGTCGCCGCCCTCGGGGAAGTCGTAGGGATCGGGCTTGGTGAAGAGCTTGTCGTAGAGGCGGATTTCGGCTTCGATGGCGTGGCGCGCCGATACCCAGTGCATCGTGGACTTGACCTTGCGGCCATCGGGCGAGTTGCCTCCGCGGCTGGCGGGATCGTAGGTGCAATGGACTTCGCTCACGTTACCGGCGGCGTCTTTCACGACGCTTTTTGCGGTGATGAAATACGCGTTGCGCAGGCGAACTTCTTTTCCCGGTGAAAGCCGGTAATACTTCGGCGGAGGAACCTCGCGGAAATCGTCCTGCTCGATATAAATCTCCCTCGAAAACGGCACCTGGCGCGTCCCTGCCGATGGATCCTCGGGGTTGTTCGCCACTTCGACAAATTCACCGTTGCCCTCGGGATAGTTGTCGATCACAACTTTCAACGGCCGCAGCACCGCCATGCGCCGCTGCGCGGTCTTGTTGAGATGCTCGCGG
>JBAWFY010000530.1:0-12757 GCA_049592335.1 Occallatibacter sp. | reverse complement strand
ATGCAGGCGCTCGGCAACGCGATTGATTCACGCCACTCCATCCTGCTTCGAGCCGAGAGCGGCCTGCGATCCTATCTCAGGGGAACGCATGCAGCCGAAAGCTATTGGTGGCTTTCAGAAAACTATTTGGCCCGCGAATTGTCGATGTTGCCTCGCGCATATCCTCGCGCACCAAACTTACTCGCTCCTTCCCACCGTTCCAGGCGAAGCAAAAGTGCTTTTGACCGTGCCCTCGCTTTAGAGGTGAGCGCCATGATGGATGGCGATCCTGGAGAGCAAGACGCGGCATTATCGGAGCTCATTGAATTACAATCCGCGGATGGAAGCTGGCCGGTTGAGCCCATCCTGCGGATTCCCGATCCCCGCGCCCTGGACTTCGACGACCCTCTTTTCAAGCGAAGCTTGGTTGCCGCCGACGATCGCCGAACGTTTACTGCGGCAACCGTTCTGCGCGCTTTCGTTGCTGTTGGGGCTTAACTTTGCCGGAGCCCCCTCCTGCGCACAGCATGAACAGCTACCGGATTTGCTCGGCTGATCTGCTGCCTGGAATCTCCGGTTATAGCCCGATGACAAAACTGGGCAGGTCAGTGTTCAAGCTGGCTGAATCGTCCGAGATCGATGATAAAATTTAGAAAACCGAGGGTTCATGGCACGATTCACGATCCCTTGTTAACAAGTCATCGCGATAAGCGATTGATTCTAAAGGCGCTATCGTCTAGGGGTTAGGACGTGAGATTCTCAATCTTAAAACCCGGGTTCGATTCCCGGTAGCGCTACCAGAGATTTGACGCCAAAGCCCGCTATTTCAGCGGGCTTTTTGTTGGGAGAGTAAATTCCGATCAACACGCGCGCTCATGCGCCTACGCCCTGCTGCATCTCATCCTGCCCAGGAGGAAATTCTGTCCCTGCATTTTCGAACACTCTTGCTGTTGCTTGAGTCTCGTGCTGCGCGGAGTTGCCTTGGCGCAGGATCACTGTGATCGGAACCAATAGGAATAACACTCACACTACGTCCACCATGCGGAATGGAAAAAGGCATACCACAGAAAAAGGGATACCACAATGAGAATGAGCTATCGATAGGCCTGTTCGTCTGCCCATTCGCCGATGAGTGGAAGCTTAAAGCGCCTGCCGTTCAAGGCGCAGACCACACACCAGAGCCAGATCAGGAATGCTATTAATCCCAGTCCGGAGAAGAGCCAGAGCAACCCCCTAAACCCCAGAAGCTTGCTGAGATCTGGCGCGATGAAATTGAGGAGGTAGAACAAAGCGAAGGCGAAGATGTTGAATAGGAGCGATTGCCAGGCATGGAAACGGACATATGGGCGCTTGTTATAGCGCCGGATGGCCAGATAAAAGATCGCCATGAAGGGCATGAAGGGTGGGAAATAGGCGGTTGCGCCAATGGCGTTGTCGGACAAGCCGGATTTTTGGGGAGTAGGCATTTTCTTCCCCCCTTTCGGAATCTGGGAAGGCTTATTGATGTGAAGTGTACACGCTCATTCGGCTGCTTCCATTCTCTCACCTCGGAATCCGGCTCGCGGGGGACGGTAGTGGGAATGTGCCGGTACGATGCCCGGATGCTCGGAGAGAGAGCAGAGATCGCTTTTTTGTGAATAGCCCGTTTGTGACTAGCAAGGATGAGGGCGCAGTTGCGGGCTGGTGAAAATCCTCGGTTCCTTATCTGGCGCTCGGAAGAACGTTCGCTTGCTCAAACCTCAGAAAAAATCCTTATCGAGCATGAAACTAATCGTTTAGTTGTCCGTCTAAACTAGCGACGGGCAACGCGAAAGCGAGCGCCGCTCAGCAGAATCAATCACTTACCATGCCGCCGAGAAGATCCAATACGCTCACCGAAGCCGAACTAAGGCTGATGAAGATCCTGTGGCGACGCGGCGAATCGGCGGTTACGGACCTCGTGGCCGCGCTTCCCGAGGACGAGCCGCTGGCCTATAACTCAGTGCTGACGACGGTTCGCATTCTTGAGCAGAAGGGCTACGTTCTGCACCGCCAGGAAGGCCGCGCCTTTGTCTATATGCCGCGCATCGCAGAGCACGAGGCCAGCCGCTTTGAGTTGCGCAATGTGCTGGGCCGATTTTTCGGCAACTCGCGGGAGCAACTGGTGCTATCGGTGCTGGGCGACGAGGAGGTTTCCGTAGAAGAGCTGAAGCGCCTGAAAGCGGCCATCCGCAGCGCCGACGCGGAGAAGGGAAGCGAGGCATAGCGCGATGCTCCCGATTCCTGCGACGACCCCTATGATCTTGATGACGACCTGGATGACGATGCAAGCTCCGTTTGCGAAGGGTCTGGCATGGCTCGTAGCTCTTGCCAACGCTGCGGCACCTGGGGCGGTCGCGGCAATCTGGCAGGGCACAGCCATTGCGCTCGTGGCCGGGCTCTTTCTTCGCTTCGCCCGTCGTGCCGATATCCATATCGGCGCCGCGCAGCGTTTCGCAGTGTGGGCTGCGGCCTTCGTGGCCATTGCGTTTTTGCCGTTTTTGCCTTCATTGCCTCTTCGAGCGTCATCCGGAGGCGATGCTACGCTGGGCGCACCATCCTCTGCGCAGGCCTTTCATTTGCCATACATTCAAATCAGCGAGAGATGGGCGCTGGGCCTGGCCGCGCTATGGCTTGTGGCTTCGCTTGTGCGCGCAGCCAGTCTGGTTTGGCATTCATTCTGCCTGCACAGGCTATGGAGTTCGGCCGCTCCCGTCGCGATCGACGAAAATCTGCGCGGCCTGCTGGCCGGGGCGTCGGGATCGCGCAGGCGGATTGTACTTTGCACAACGCGCAAACTCGACCGCCCGAGCGTGATCGGCTTTTTCGCGCCGCGGATTCTCATTCCTGAATGGCTTTTCCTGCGCCTCACGCCCGATGAGCTGGAGCACGTGGTTCTGCACGAGGCCGAGCATCTGCGCCGCGGCGACGACTGGATCAATCTGCTGCAGAAACTTGCGTTGGTAGTTTTTCCATTGAACCCCGCGCTGATCTGGATCGAGCACCGGCTCTGCTGCGAGCGAGAGATGGCTTGCGATGAGGGTGTGGCGCGCCGCACGCAGTCGCCGCATGCTTACGCAGCGAGCCTGGCGAACCTTGCCGGACATGCGCTGTCGCGCCGTCGCTCTCAGGCCCTATCGCTTGGCGCATTCGAGCGCCGCTCAGAGCTTGCCCGCCGCATCTCAAGCCTCCTCGCCTTCAAGCCGGCGCTTCATCCCGTGGCTGCGCGCGCGGTGGTGGGTGTTGCCGCGTGCAGTTTGTTCGTGGGGGCTCTGGAACTGGCGCGTTGCCCACAGATGGTGGCGTTTGTTTCTGCTGCGCCGGCAGCGAATGTGGCGCAGATCAGCCTGCCCGCGACGCAAGGCGATCGCATTTTCGACCAGCGGATTGCGGCCTCGAATATATCCGGTTTCCACGCGCTGCAGGCCAAGGCAGTATTGCCGACGGAGCAAATGTCTTTGCGTCGTCCCTACGGGGCTGCGCTCTCAGGGGCTAAAGTCCGGTACTCAATGAGCGCCGTGGGTGGCCCGGCTGAAGCCGTGCCATTGTTACAAAACATGCCCCAGGCAGGCCGCTTGTCCCAACGTGTGAGTTCCTTCCGGCAAGATACGAACGAACGCGCGGCTTCGAGTTCCGGCTCGGAGGAACAAGCTACATCCGCTGCCAGCCAACCTCAAGTTGTCGTATTCACAGCCTGGGAAGAAATAGTGACTCGCCACGGCGGAGCAGTTGCAGATTACGATACGAGCGCTTCGGCGCAGACCGACTCGACAGATTCCGAAGCTGCGGCTCGGACTCAGCAGAGCGAGCGTGCTCCAGTGCAGATCACCGTTACGCGGCTGATCTTTTGGATTGCGCAACGACCGGCTGCCTCCAGTATTGTTGCGCCGGGCTCCAAACCAGCGCGCCCAACCACTTCCGATTCACGCCAGCCTGCCGCTCCGGCACCAGCAAGCGGGTGGCTGGTTTTCGAACTTTAACCATGAAACTTCAACCTTGAGGGAGATCAACATGCCGTTCACAACTAATTCATTAGTAGTTAAGGCCAAAAGGCTCGCGGTTCCCGCGGGCATTTTGGCAACGATTCTCTTCGTGATTGCCTTCATGCTCGATCACAATCGGGCGATGGCCGCTGCCGCGGGTCCGCTCGACGAATCGAGCGTCTCCGCGCTCACAGCGCTCGACAACGCCGTTGAAGCCGTGGCCGCGCGCGTCACGCCTGCTGTGGTGAACGTCACGGTTACTTCGCGCGTCTCGCCCGACGAGCAAGGTGAAGGTGACGGCGGAGGTCGCGGCCAGAACTTTGGCGGCATTAACCCCGAAGATCTTCCGCCGGGCTTCCGGCAGTTCTTCTTTGGGCAAGGCGGGCCGGGCATGCAAGGAATGAAGCCACAGCCGCAGATTGAGCACGGTGTCGGCAGCGGCGTCATCATCTCGCCCGACGGATACATTGTGACCAACGACCACGTCGTGGACGGCGCGACAGAAATGCGCGTCACCCTCAACGACCGGCGCGTCTTCACCGCCAAGCTGGTGGGCGTCGACAAGCTGAACGATATCGCGGTCATCAAAATCGACGCCAAGGACCTGCCCAGCATTCCCTGGGGCGATTCGGCCAAACTGCATCCCGGACAGACGGTGCTGGCATTCGGCAATCCATTTGGCAACTTCCCTTTCACCGTTACGCGCGGCATCATCAGCGCGCTTAACCGCCCGAACCCCTACACCGATGACTTGCGCAAGCCGGGGGATTTTATTCAGACGGACGCGGCCATCAATCCGGGTAACTCCGGCGGCCCGCTGGTGGATGCACACGGCGAGCTGATCGGGATCGACACCTTTATCATCACGAACAGCGGCCAGTTTGCGGGCGCGGGGTTTGCGATTCCGTCGCAGATCGCCAAGGCCTCGGTTGAGCAGATCGTCAAGACCGGTACGGTGCATCACGGATATCTGGGGATCGCGATGAACGACGTGACGCCCGAGAACGCGCAGTTCTTTAATCTGCCGGACGCCACCGGCGCAGTGGTCAGCCAGGTGACGCCGGACTCGCCGGCGAGCCGCGGCGGACTCAAGACCGGCGACGTTCTGCGCGAATTGAATGGCCGCAAGATAGCCAATGGCAGCGCGCTGCAGGTGGCGGTGAGCGAAACCGCGCCCGGCACCGCGATCGACCTGGGCGTTTTGCGTGACGGCAAGCCGGAAACGATTCATATCACGGTCGGCGAGTTCCACAACCAGAAGACCGAGGAAGCGAGCAACGAGTCCGGTGGACAGCACGCGCGCCTCGGCCTTACAGTCGCCGATCTCTCAGCCGACGTGCGCCAGCAGTTCAATGTTCCTGAACAGGTGCACGGCGCAGCGGTCCAGAATGTGCGCCCCGGAAGCCCGGCCGATGATGCCGGTATTGCCCCCGGCGACGTGATTCTCGAAGTGAATCGCCATCCGGTCACCGATGCCGACAACTTCGTCAACCAGGTGCACGCGGCGCCGCAGGATAAGGACATTCTGCTGCTGGTGTGGGCCAACGGCGGCGCAAGCTACCGTGTTCTGCATCCGGAACAGAACCCGCAGAGCGGGATGTAAGCGATTCGATCGATACCAAGCACGGCCCATCGGCCCCGAAAAATCGGGGCCGATGTAGTTTTTGCCGCGCAGGCATAGGAGGCTACTGCTGCGGAGCAATGATGAAGGTCCACGAAAGGTCGCGTGGCGCGTAGCCCGGGATGGCCGGCGCCTTCCCAACCATATTCATCGCCAGCGGGCCTAGGTTTTGCTGTCCCGATGTATTCACGTTCGACGTGCTGTGGCAGGTAATGCAGGAGGCTGCGTTCAGCGGCACACCGGCCAGTTCTCCCTCTGTGACCGAATTGCCGAGCAACGCAGGAGTTCCGTTGGGACGGAGGAACTTCGACTGCGCCCCATCCAGCGTGTACTGCGCCAGATCGCTCTCAAGGCCCGCGGTGGTTTCGAGAGCTGTGAGTTGCGCTGTCATCTTCTGCGCACTGCGGACCTTGAGGCTGTTGTAACCGCTCGGCACCACAGCCGGAGCAAATCCGAACAGGTCCGTGCATCCGATCGAGTAGCAGCGTGCCGGGTTTTCCTGGGCGCTGAGCGTCTCGAATGTGGCCCACAACCAGTCGGGCACGAGCTTGGAGTTGATGTGCATGGCGACCAGGCAGTAGTTCACCCCCCCGATGGTCTCCGTATGCAACGTGGTATCCGTGCAGTTCTGCTCCCAGTCGGCCTTGATCTCAATCGCCGTTGTAGGGAAATCGATCTTCGCGCCGTTCTGGATGAATGCTCCTTGACCCTGAAGCGTGTTGAGCTTGTTTTGCACCACATATTGCGCGGCAGTGGGGTCCATGCGCACCTCCTCGCAGAGGATGCGGCTGCGGCTGGCGCCGGTGTAAGGGTTGACGGCCGACGTTGTCTGTGTATTGCACTGGTTCGGCGCGATGGCAAGAGGCTGGGCGGTTTCGACCGAATGCAGCGTCTGCGCCAGCACGCTGGGGTGGAAGCGCTCCAGGCTGGAGTTGACGCCGGTTCCCATCGACTTCAGGGTCTCGGCTTCGGTGGTGCTGCTGGACGAGAAGACCTGTTCCTGGGTGGGCCATGTCTCCCAGGTGAGAGGCGCATTGACATTGCCGGTGGGGCAGTTTGCCGCCACAAAGATTTGCCACGCGGTTCGATCGTCACCGGAAACGGCGGTGGGGAACGTACACGCTGAGGAAGTTGCTGCGGCGGCATGGACGACCGTGGCTGGCTTGACGAAAGAGTTGTGTAGCGTGAAGGCGCAGGCAACAGCCGCAACAGCTGTGCCCATCAGGATGAAGAGACGATGTGATTTTAAATTCAAAGGATTCTCCTGGTTGGCTTGATGGAGCGCACCAGTGTGCGCTCGGGAGTTCATCATCGTGCCGCACACCGGCGGCTCCTGGAAAAGAAAGATCTGGCGCGCACCATCAGCCTCGCGCACGAACACGACACGATCCGGTGCGCCCTTGATGGATTGGAAAGATCGGGGGAAAGAGGAATGAACGGCGCGCCTGGCATCCATGCGTTTGTGCCAGGCTCATCCGACGTAGGGGAAACACCGTCAATCTACATTGGAAAGCCAGTGTCGTGCAACGATTTTTCTATGAAGATTCCAGCAATTCTTTCTCGTTCTGGGGTTCACGCTGTTGGAAGTCGCGCATGCAGGAAAAAGTCTTGTCACGTAGGGCGCATAAATAAAGGACAAAGACTCTCGATGACAGCGGATTGGATATTCACTTCGCGCGATGTTACTCGAAAACCAAAGTAACTGCGCGAGCGGAGATTCCTTTGGACGAATCGGACCGCATAAATCCGTTACGAATAAGCGGAGTTTTATTACGCGTGTGGGATCGATTGCCGGACCTGCGTGGGATTAACGAATTGCGCGTGCAGGTCCTACTATTTGGCCATGCGCAAAGATCAGCCTTGATACTTTGCCGCATTGTGCGCGGCCACCGTGGGGTCTGTGTTTGCAGCTTCTTGCCTGCGCCCGAACCCGCGAACTTCGCTCTGCTGGCCAGCGGCTTGGTTGGGCTCGGGCTGATCGCGCTGTTCCGCAGGCGAATCGCCTGATTCGTGATGGGAATCACTTTCGCTCGATGGCATGAATGCTACTGTCCTCGCAGGCGAAGATTCCTTCCTGGGGCCGTATGTGCGGCCCTAAGTTTGTTGGTGCAGTTTCGATCCAACGGCTCGAAACAGAAATCGCGTCAGTTAGATCGCGCAGGGATTTTCCGCAATGGGTTGGTTGCAGGAACTTAAGCAAGAGCTTCAGAACTTCGGTAAGCGCCAAGTAGCGCGCGCTGAGCGATGGTCCACCGCGGGGCTTAGCGCCTTCTATGGGATACAGACGCCCTCCACGCCGGTCGCCATCAAGAACATCAGCTCCAGCGGCGTCTTTCTGGCCATTCAGGAGCCTCTACCGGTCGGGCAACTCCTTAAAATCAAAGTCCAGTACGAGAACGAGCCCGAGTTGAAATCGGAGCTGCAGTTCACCCTTGAAGCCCTTGTGGAACGCCAGGACGAGTTCGGGGCTGGGCTCGCGTTTGTTCCGCCTCCGGGTCTCGACCCCGCCGTGTGGGAGGTGCTCCTCCGTGGCATTTCGGTTCTCACCAGCAGCGCGCAGGTGGTCGACATTTTCCGCACACTCCGCACGATTCTTTTCCTGTGCCGGCTTTGTCCCTCAGGGGCAGAGGATGCCATCGTATTGCTCGACGGTCGTCTCGACGCGGAGCGTACTTCGACCCTCTTCAAGATCGCGTTCGCGATCGAAACCCAGTTAGCCGCGCATCCAGATGCAGCTCGCATCCGAGCCCATCCCAAGGTCGTAGCAAGCGTTCTGGGTAATGGCTCCTGGGCCTCCAGCGAACTGATGAGGCAGTTTTGGACCGGTCTTTGCCTCTCTTCCTGCTCGGTGGAGGAGCCGGACGACTCCAATAAGATTCTTGCGGAACTTCTCATTCACCTCACGCCGTATCAGGCCGCGATCTTCGACCATGCATGCGGATGCGCCTTAGCCTCCGCGCCGTCCGGCGACCTGGCGTCCGTTTCCGTCGTTCTGAGCCCCGATCAGATCACCAAGCTCACCGGCATCTCCGACCTTGGCCGGAATGCCGGCGATCTCGCTTATCTATTCAACCTGGGGCTGATCCGGCAGGTCTTCGACTTCACCTCCTACCGCGAGATCGACTCCTTCGACATCACTCCTTCCGAACTCGGTGTCGCACTCTATCGGCACTGCCAGGGTCATCAGAGTAAGCTCGACCCGGGGCTTGCCGCCGTCGCCCGGCAGCACCTCGAGGTATTTCTCGCGCCTCCCATACCCAGCGCCTTCGAGAACTTCCGCCCTCTGAAACTAGACTCCTCTCCCAAAAGCTAAGGCGTGCTCCGTTTCTCTTGAGCTAGTCAAGCTTAAGCACGAGGTGTGCGGCCGCGGAGCAACCGGCAAGAGAACCCATCATAGAAATCCCTTCCTTTTGGTAGGCAAACTCTTGCATAGTTCACCTCAAATATAACCATAAGTCATTGAAAACAAAAAGACGTGATTTGGATCACCGATTGCAACTCTTTGGGGCAGAGTTTTGTCGGGTTTTCTCCAGGAAACGTCGTCGGTGGAATGAGAGTGGAGTATGCTCCAGCCTCCCACGGCGAGAAGTAATGAGCAGAGACCGCTGAGAATCGACCAAAAGCGGCAAGCGGCTGGAAGTTTTTATGACTGAGTTTCTTGGTTAGGAGCGTAAGGATGAAGAAGGCTTTCTTCGCATCTGTTGCAGTGGTAACCACCGTGATTGGGCTTTGTCCGGTTGCATTTGCCGGGACTATCAGCGCAACCACCGCAATCAACTTCACCTGCGGCGGCGAAGGAGTTGCCGGCCCAGGCAACACGAGTCTGCCCATCGGCGGCGGCTGCACTCCGTATCACACGGGCTCGGGGGCAAGTCTGAAGACTTACGAAGGCCTCACAAGCTTTGGCTCGTTGGGCAAGTGGTTTCAGCAGTCGGATTCGGGCAACAGTACCTACGAGGTACAATCCATATCGGGCGTCTCGGTGAATCCCGGAAACCCGTATAAGAGTGCGAGCAAACCTGGCAACGGCAAATTTTCGACCACCTCCGGCCTTCTGAGCTACAACGCGACCAATGGATTCAACTACTCGGCAGGCCAGACCTCTGCTACCGTCTCGACTCTTACGTCGAAGACGAACATTGTTCCAACTTTGATCAGCAGCAATACCGGGGGCATCAAGCAGCTGGAGATCTCCAGCGGCAGCTTGTTTATGTTCGACGGCTTTTTCTTCGGCGAGACGTCGGCAGATACCACGCTCAGCTATATGATCTTCGGCTACGATGGAAGCAACTTGGTTTATTGCATCGACTCGGCCGGTAACTCGTGCAGCGGCAATCTGAGCAACGATTGGGATACCTACACACCATCGGGCAGTGTTAGCGCCAACCAAGCGTATTACACGCTGCTCTCGCTGCCAGGAGGCGACGCCGGTAAGATCGTCACCACGGTCTATATCGACACAAAGGTTCCCTCCGGCAAGGTTCAATACCTGGACAACTTTCTTGTCACCGAGACCCCGGAACCGGATTCGCTTATCCTGCTTGGTACCGGCTTTGGCCTCGTCGGCCTCATGCTCTTTCTCCGGCGTCGCCATACCGCCCGCCAGTCAACGGCTGCGTGACGGTTCAGCTTCGACCTCTTGAAGGTTTTCTCCGTCGCCGGGCTTTCGCAGAGTGCGAAAGCCCGGCGATGTTTGAGAGGAAAACCTCTTCTTCCCAGAGGAGCAATTCCGTGCACATGTCGCCCGTTGAGTGATACGTAATCCATTGAAAACAAATCCTAATAATGTGGATCGAAAATTGCATGCGTTCTGTGCATAGCTCGGTTGAGAGCCGCGGATTATGTGTGTCGAACAGCGGTCCGCTTGAGCTAAGGAGAACGCCAATGAGGAACACTGTGCTTGCCGCGATGGTTGCAGCCGTCGCATTTACACCCGTTGCCTTCGCCAATTCGCTGGTTTTCAATCACGACAGCAACACGATCACTCTGACCTCCGATCATTCGGCCGATCAGGGCACAGTCACCCTCACGGATTTCGCGTTCATTGAGAACACTTCGGGAACCAAGAACCTGACCATTCAGGGCTTCGAGTTCTATTTTGGGGGCAACGCAGTGCCTGGCGCCGCCAGCGATACCCCAAGCTCGTTTGTGGGCGCGGGGAATGGCTGGACCTATTCGATCGGTGAAGGCAATCTGGCGAGCGCCAGGGGAAGCGGCTGGTCGCAAAACCACCATCCCATCACGATTGGCGACGCGGTGCAGCCCATCGACTCCAGTCCTAATGACTACCTCAGCTCTATCTCGGTCGTGAATAGTTCCTCTTCTGGCTATTGCTACACGGGCGAAGTGCTTGCGCCTGGCGCGGACTGCCAGGTGGAGCTCGATGTAACGGCCAACTACGGCGGCGCGATGGACTCAAAATCCGACACGTTTATCTATGGCTTTGCCCAGGGCGAACTTTCGGGAAGGGGTGCGGACTCTTTGAGCGACTCTCAATTCCAGGGAATGGAGGAGAGAATCAAGATTAACGTCGCTCCCGAGCCCGGTTCGCTGGTCCTGCTTGGCACAGGTTTTGGCCTTGTCGGCCTGGTGGGATTCCTGCGCCGCCGCTCCGCCGCACAGGGAACGATTGCCTGAGGGCAAGATCTCCGCTTTCTGAACGTTGTTTTTACGCGCCGGCCTTCGCGAGAACGCGAAGGCCGGTTTTTCGTGCGCGCTCCGAATCGAATCGCTATTTTTTCCGTCGCTCTCTGGAGTTGCGTAGCCATTTCGCAATGCCAAGGGTCAGAAGCATTCCGCCGAATGGCAGGCACATGAGCGCGACGATCAGCGCGAACCAGCCTGCGTTGGTGCTGGCGCCGTTGCGGGTATAGCCGCCAAGCAGGGTACCGAGCAACAGGATGGCGACTAGCCCCGTCGCAACCATGGAACTGCCCCATTGGAGGAGTTGCCGGGTGCCGTCGTCTGGCTGAGTTGCTCGATTTGACCCCGAGATTGGTGGGCCTGCTGTCATGCGAGCTTATCCTTTCGCGGCAGCCAGCATGGCATACACCACGATCCCGGTAACCGACACATAAAGCCAGATAGGGAATGTCCAGCGAGCCACTTTGCGATGGATGGGAATGCGCCCGCTCAGAGAGAAAAAGAAAGTGATGAGCACCAGCGGCAGAGCCACGATGGAAAGCAAGACGTGGCTTAACAGGATCAGCAGGTAGACGATTCGGATCAGTCCGTGTCCGGGGTAGTGGCTCTCACCGTGCAGTGCATAGTTGCCCACATAACTGACCAGGAACAATGTCGAAAACGCGAACGCGGCGATCATGGCTCGGCGGTGCGCTGCGATGCGGCGGGCGCGGATGAAGCGATAGCCCAGAAGCAGGGCAACGGCGGCACAGCCGTTCAGGATCGCATTCAGCGCGGGCAGAAAAGCGAGCTCCTGGCCGGTCACGTCCAGAGCGGGATGAACATAGATGAGCCAAAAAAGAAAGCCCGACGCCGCGGCGCTGATCAACAGAATGGCGGCGATGGCGGGGGCCGTGCTGGGGCGGGGCGTGGATGTGGGCGCTGTCGTGGTCATCTCGATCCTTAAGACTTTGCCCTGGCGCAGAGCATCAGTGCCGTAAAAAGCAGCGGCAGATAGAGCACGCTTACCTTGAGAAGGTCGCGGGCTAACATGCGGCTTTCGTCTTCGGTTTTGGCACGCAAGATGCGCGCGAAGCGGAGAGTGTAGGCGAGATAAACAAGGCCTAGCGCGATCGCAGGAATCGCATAGGCTGGGCCCGTTACGCCAAGCCGCCATGGGGCAAGGCTCACGGGAATCATCAGCACCGCGTAGAAGACTGCTTCGACCACGGTGGACCATCCGTCGGGTTGGACGACGGGCAACATGCGGATTCCGGCGCGCGCATAATCGTCGCGGTAGAGCCACGCGATCGACATAAAGTGCGGAAACTGCCAGACGAAGAGAATGGCGAAGAGAGCCACGGCGGGCCACTCGATGCGGCCGCGCGCGGCGGTCCAGCCGAGCATGGGACCCATGGCGCCGGGGAACGCGCCGATGAAGGTGGCCATGGCGGTGATGCGCTTGAGCGGCGTGTAAATGGCCACATAAGTGAAGGCCGTGAGCAGCGCCAGGGAGACGGTGAGCAGATTGGTG
>JBAWFY010000529.1:0-1765 GCA_049592335.1 Occallatibacter sp. | reverse complement strand
CGAGCACGCGCTTCGCCTGCGTCATCTGCACCAGCACGTGCAGGAATTTGCCCTGCAGCGGACTCACATCAATCGCGGGAAGACCCGCCGAGCGGTTGGCCGCGATTGCGGCGCGCAGATGTTCATCCTCTGGCGCAAGCAGCCCGGCGAAGTATGTATCGACGTCAATCCATTGTTTTGCTGCAGGTAACTGCGGCGCCATCGGTCCACTCCTCTCGATGCGACGGCTTCGTTCATTTTCAGATTACATGCTGAGGTTTGCTCAACGTGGCTGGTCGGCCACCTTGTAGACCCTCAGGCGATGGCCGTCGGGATCGAGCCCCACGAAGGTGTATCCGAAATCCAACTGCGTGGGGTTCTGCGCGATCACGACGCCATTGCCGGTCCACTCCGCAAACAGGTCGTCTACCTGCCGATCGCTTTCCGCAGCAATAATCAACTCGCTGGCTCCCGGTACCCCATCCGCAGACGGTTGCACGTCGCTTCGCCGCCACAAACCGAGCTTGAATCCATTGTTAAGGACAAACATCGCAAAATTAGCTGAGCGCTCCACGGGTTCGCAACCCAGCAGGACCCTGTAAAAACCCACGCTGCGGGAAGGTTCCGCGACGTAGAGCAAAACAAAATTAAGATTGGCCATTCGGTTTTCTCCATTTGGTGTGGTTGGCCGCGTCAGATCGCGGCGCACACAAACACATGGTAGAAATCGGGCGTGTCAGTTTCCGTCAGTAGTGTTTGCGCGGGCGGATGCCTTGCCTTTGCTGGCCGGAGTCACCAGCTTTGCCCGCCACTCCTCCAAGAGCGAACGGCGGCTTCGCGGGTAACGCTCGTTGAGCGTGTCGAATTTGCGAATTCGATCGATGCGGAAATGACGGAAGTCCCGCCGCAACTCGCACCAGGCGGCCAAAATCAATGCGCGCTCGAAGAAGGCAAGAGCAAACGGCCAAACGGTGCGGGTGGTCTCTTCATCGGCCGAATCGACATAGTCGAGGACCAGCTTGCCTTGCGTACGGATTGCCTTGCGGATGCGAGCCAGATCGCCATCGCGCGCGGGCGGATTTGCTCCCGGGCCGACAAGCAGACCGGAAGACGCCATCTCCTGCCGCAGGTCTTGCGGCACAACGGCTTCAATCTTTGCCAGTAGATTCTCTGCGGCGCGGCGAAGATCCGCATCCGCGTGCCGGCTCACCCAGCGTGACCCGAGTATCAATGCCTCCGCTTCTTCGACGGAGAGCATGAGTGGTGGCAGCACAAATCCGGGTCTTAATAAGTACCCGATGCCCGGCGATCCTTCAATGTGCGCTCCCTGAGCCTGCAGCGCGGCAATATCGCGGTACAGCGTGCGCAAACTGATGGTCAGATGCCCGGCCAGCGCCGAGCCTTTAACCGGATACCGATGCCGGCGCAGCGTCTCCATCAATCGCAAGAGACGTTCGGCTCGGGACATAAACGGCTGATCTATTTTTCTCGCGCCACCACAAAATCGGGCACCCAAAGCAACGCGCGTTTGTAGTCGGAGTCGGGAAGCGGCGCAAGCGCCTGGCGCGATTGCTCTGCGTAGCGATCAGCGGCGGCCATCGCATATTCGACAGACCCGTTGCGGACAAGAATCTCCCTAATCTGCTGGCGGCTGACGTTTTCAAAGCTCCGGTCGTCCAGCACGCGGCGAATGGCCTTGCGATCCGCGGCCGTTCCATGGTCGGCCTAGTGAATCACGGCCAGCGTAGCTTTGCCTTCGCGCAAATCGCTGGCCACGGGCTTGCCC
>JBAWFY010000528.1:0-2740 GCA_049592335.1 Occallatibacter sp. | reverse complement strand
GTGGAGGGAGAGGTCTGTCCCTGTTGGAAAAAGCCTCTCAGGAACATAAGGAGTGGTATCTTCATGAAGCACCTTCAAATCTCCCTCACAGGATTCCTTTTAGTCTTTTTCCAATTGAATGGTTGCGGCGGCGGAGGGACCGGCGCGACAAACCAGAATCCCACCACCCCCACGGTTACGGTGGCTCCTGGGTCCACAAGTATCACGACTGCACAAAGCCTGAGCGTCACCGTTGCGGTTTCCGGCGCCAATGGCACGGCCACCGGGTCGGTGGTTCTTTCGAGCGGCAGCTATAGCTCATCCGCAGTTGTGCTCAACTCCGGTTCTTCGATCATTACGCTTCCGGCGGGATCGCTCGCCATTGGCACCGACACGTTGACGGCTACTTACACGCCCGACGCCGCCAGTTCGTCGGTCTACAGCAGCGCATCCGGAACGGCTTCTGTCACCGTCGTGTCAGGCAGTACCAGTGTGACCGTCAATATCGACACCCTGGCCAATCGCCATCAGATCAGCTCGTTCATTTATGGAAATAACGACCAGACCATCGCGGACATTCAAGATGCCGGTTACACCTTTTCACGATGGGGCGGCAACGACGCGTCGAATTACAACTGGATGTTACAAACCCGCAATGCCGCCGCGGATTATTACTTCGAGGACTACGGAGGAGCAGGTAACCAGGTTGGGCTTATAACAGAGACCCAAAATGCCGGCAGCCATGCGCTCACGACCATGGCGATGATGGACTGGGTGGCCCAGGCATCCGGCTGGAGTTTCCCGGTCGCAACCTATGGCTCCCAATGCGCGGTCGATCCGTATAACACGGACGCAGGCGACGGCCTGAAGACGGACTGCCAGACTCCAGTGACCACCTCCGCCGTGACCACGGCTTACTATCCGCTTGTGGATCGCGCCAGCGAATGCCCGTCGGGAACGGCGGACGGAAGCACCTGCATCGATCGCGAGAACTGGGCGCAGGCGCTGGCCACGGCCTTCAACGGCAGCAACGCCACCTGCCCGGTTCCATACTCGGCTGTCACCTCATGCCACTTCTACGACATGGATAACGAGCCGGATATCTGGAACGGCACGCACCGCGACGTTCACCCGGTGGCCTCGGGCTACGACGAGCTTGCCAACGATTTTGAGAGCGAGGGCACCCAACTGAAGACGTGGGATGCGGCCGCCGTGCGCTTCGGCCCGGTCTTCTGCTGCTGGTGGTTTTACTGGAACGGCGCCAACGGCGCTGACAAAGGAAATCATGGCGGTGTGGACTTCCTGCTCTGGTGGCTCAACCAGGTTTACTGGATAGACAAGATCGGCGGCGCGCGCACCCTCGACGTTTACGATATCCATGCCTATGCCGACTGCGGGCCCACTACGAATTTCACCACCGCACAACTGCAACAAGCCACAGTTCAATGCGCCAGGTTTTACTGGGATCCGGCAACTTTGAACCCGGATACCGACAACACCTACACGACCAACGAAGAGCCCAACCCCGGCATTCCCTTCGTCATTCCGCGCATGAAGGCCATGGTCAACGCCATCTATCCCGGCACTCCCTTGTCCTTTACCGAGTGGGGCGCGGGTCTGGCTCCGAATGCCAGCTCGGACTTTTCGACGGCGATCGCCGATGCCGACACGCTGGGAATTTTCGGGCGCGAGGGCTTGAGCTTTGCCTCGCGCTGGGGCGGACCCACGTCTGGCACAGCCGAATATTTGGCTTGGAAGTTGTTCACCAACTATGACGGCGCGCATCACATGTTCGGGACACTCTCGGTTTCCGACACCAGCAGTGTCAGTTCCAATCTCTTTACCAGCTATGCCGCACTCAACGCGAGCGGTACGACTCTCTTCATTATGGTTATCAACAAAGACCCGAATAACAATGCGCAGACGACATTTAACCTGGATGGCTTCAGCGCGACCACATACACCGCCTACACGCTGACCTCGACCTCTTCGAGCGCGATTGCAGCGTCCGGTTCACAGACATGGAGCGGCACGCAGACATTCGCGCCGTACAGCATTACTCTGCTCGTGGTCACGGGAGCGGAAAGCTCTCCACCCGCTGCGGAGTGGTATCTGAACCCCGACGACCTGATGATTCCCGCTTCGGGCACAGCGATGTTGCATCCTGCGATTGTGAGTGGCGCAGCCAATGTAACGCTGACGTCGGCAGTCTTCGACGCATACGAGGGCGCGCCGGCCTGCAGCGGCACGCTCACCCTCACGAATGCAGCCGTCACGCCGACCGAGCCGGCGACCATTACCGTCAACGCGGGTAGCACTTCCGGCTTCTGCCACTACACCGTCACGGGTAGCGACAGCGCGGCAACGCAAACCGAGGGCGGATGGATGGTTGTTGGCAAACCTCCTGCAACGCTTACGCAAACGGGCAACAACCAATCGGGCGCTCCGGGATCGACGCTGACGCTGAGCGTCACGCTGAATCCCGGTCAGTCGGGAGGCTCAGCCACGGGCGCGGGCATTCTGTTCACCACTTCGGCCGGCACGCTCTCAAACGGCACAACGAGCGGAACGAGCGTGATTGCGACTACCAACTCTTCCGGAACCGCCTCGGTTACATTGACCTTGCCTTCGACCGCGGGGACAGTGACGGTGACCGCGCAGGATCAGTTCGCACTGGGCGGAGCTTCAGTCACATTTACTGAAACTGCAAACTGATGTTGCTGGTTGACCGGGTCAGGCCGAGTGGACGCCTGACCCGCAA
>JBAWFY010000527.1:0-9433 GCA_049592335.1 Occallatibacter sp. | reverse complement strand
GGCCACGGGTTTATGCGCGCGGGCGAGGATCCGGCCAATACGAATCCGGCCAACACGGCGGCGCGCAAGGAAGGGCTGAAGCGGCTGGAGTTGCTACTGAAGGGGATGTAGTGGAACGGTCGTTCGTGAACCGTGAGCGGTCAACCATGGTTCGTGCTCACTGCGCTTTCTTCTTCAATCGGACGCGCTTTAGACGGTCGACGAAACACGATTCACGGATCACGATGACAGGCCTTCGCGCGCTACTATATTGATTGACTACAGCGCGCATGCGCGTCCCACAAAACCAATGGCTGCGAAAAAGAAATCCACGAAGTTACTGCGCTGCCCCACTTGCGGAATGATCGTCCGCGCCACCGACGAGGATTTCCCTTTCTGCAGTGACCGCTGCCGGAAGATCGATCTCGGCAAATGGGCCTCCGGTGCGTACAAGATCAGCTCGCCGGTCCTCGATCCCGAGGTGCTCGAAGATCTGGGATTGGGCGGCGCGAGCCCGGGCGGAGAAAACGATGAGCGCTGAACGTCCGACGCTCGATCCTTCTATCCCGCCGGGCAAGACGATCAAGAAGACGCATTGGGCTTGGATAGTCGCGACGTTCTTCGGTGCGGGCTACGGCAGGCCTGGTCCGGGAACGTGGGGCTCGGTTGCCGCCGTACTACTTTGGGGAACTTACGCGTGGCTTGCGCATCCTGCGCCTCGCACGCTTCTGTTGATGCTGCTGGCCGGGATCGCCATTGCAATCGCGCTCGGCGTTCCGGGGGCGACGATCGCGGAGCGCGAAGCAGGCCGCACCGATCCGGGTTTCGTAGTGATCGATGAAGTGATCGGCCAGTGGATCGCGTTGCTGGGGAGCCCGGCCGATTGGCGTCATGGGCTGATCGCGCTTGTGCTCTTCCGATTGTTCGACATTATCAAACCGTTCCCGGTGCGGCGGCTGGAGCGGCTGCCTGGCGGGTGGGGCATCGTCTTCGACGATGTGGCCGCCGGCTTGTATGCTTTGCTTATAGCTTCTCTGATTCGCACGCGCATCTGATCCGATATGCCACGAAGCTCTCCACAACCCGATTCCGCTTCTGTGCCGCTGCCGCGCGTCGACGATGTGGTTCCCGCCGCGGCGTTGCCACACGGCGAAGTGGAACTGACGGGGGTTTATCTTGGACCGCACGAATATGGGTTGCCGGCGGTTTTCGTCGATGGCGACCGATCGCACGTGGTGATAAGCCGGCCGACGCGTCTGGCCTTCCGCGTGCCCGGATCGGCGACGACAGGCCTGATCGAAGTGCGCACGCCGGCGGGCGCGGCCAATGCCGGCGCTGTGCGCGTGGCGCGCAAGTTGACCGACGGCCTGCATCCGGTGACGAGCCCCGCCGTCAGCCGCTCCGGCATGATCTATGCGACGATCTCTGGCCCGCGCGGCAAGCAGATGCCGGCGTCGGTGGTGAGGATCAGCGTGGACGGCCGGTCGACTCCATTTGTGACGGGACTGCTGAACGCTACCGGCCTGGCCTTCAGCCCCGAGGGCGAGCTTTACGTGACCTCGCGCGCGGAGGGCAACGTGTACAAGGTGGATGCGACGGGCGAATTCAACGTGTATGTGGGCGGCATGGGCGTGGCCACCGGCGCGGCGTTCGATGCCCAAGGCAACCTCTATGTGGGCGACCGCAGCGGCACCATCTTCAAGATCAATGCCGAGCGGCAGATTTTTGTGCACGCCACGCTCGAACCCAGCGTTTCGGCCTATCACCTGGCGGTGAACGCCGCGGGAACGCTTTTCGTTGCCGGGCCCACGCTCTCATCGAACGATGCTATCTGGGCCATCGAGCCCAACGGCGACACGCGCGCCTGGTATCGCGGACTGGGCCGTCCGCAGGGGCTGGCTATCTCGCGCGAGGGCGATATCTATCTTGCTGCCTGCCTGCATGGGCGGCACGGGCTGGTGCGCGTCACGCCGCGGGGAGAAGCGTCGCTGGCGCTGGCCGGCGACAATCTGGTCGGCGTGGCGTTTGCGCCGCTCGGCACCGCGGTTCTGACCACCAACGAAGCCGTTTATGATGTGGATTTGGGAGTGGAAGGGCTGAATCTTTTCTAGGTTTCAGGGGTCAGGTGTCAGGTTTCAGCTATCACGTCCCGAAGCATCGGGGGCATGTGGCTGCAACACGGCCGCTGGCTAGTCCCGACCACTGATCGCGAGCCAATGACACCCGATATCTGGAAGCTGTTCCCATGAAAGCCGAAATCATTGCCGTCGGCTCGGAGATGCTCACTCCGTTTCGCCAGGACACGAACTCGCTGTACATCACGGAGAAGCTCAACGGGATCGGCATCCTGGTGGCATTCAAAACCATCGTTGGCGACCGGCGGAAAGATCTGGTTGGCGCAATCCGCACTGCGCTTGCGCGCGTGGATGTGTTGATCGTGATGGGCGGACTGGGCCCGACCGAAGACGATCTGACACGCGAGGCTGTGGCTGATGCGCTCTCGCTAAAGATGCGTCGCGACGCCACGCAGGTGGCCGCGCTGCACGCGCGCGCCGCGGCCTGGCGCATGCCCATGCCGCAGAACAATCTGAAGCAGGCGGACGTGCTCGAAGGCGCGACGCTGCTGGCCAATCCCAACGGGAGCGCACCGGGGCAATGGCTCGATGCCACATTCGAGGGCTTCCGCAAACTCATCGCGCTTTTGCCCGGGCCTCCTCACGAGTGCCGTCCGTTGTTCGATGCCGAGTGTTTGCCGCGCATTCAGGGCACCGCTCCGGCGCGGCATATCGCGGTGCGCACGCTCAAGGCCGCGATGATTCCCGAGTCACAGGCGGACAAGCTACTGGCGCCGGTTTACACCGCCTACACTGACATTGAGACCACGCTGCTGGCCCACTGCGGTGATTTGCAGATCACGCTCATCTGCGCGAAGCCCGATGCCGAGGCCGCGCGCAAACGCGTGGACGAACTTGCCGAGGGCATCGAAGAGATTCTCGAAGATTGGTTCTACTCTTCCCAGGGCGATTCGCTGGAGCAGGTTGTTCTTTACTATCTCGGCTTGCGCCAGGCGACGCTTGCCGTGGCGGAAAGCTGCACAGGCGGCCTGGTTGCGCAGCGCATCACCAGCGTTGCCGGGGCTTCGCACGCGTTTTTGGGCGGCGCGGTTGTCTACTCCGACGCGCTCAAGATTTCGCTTGCCGGGGTTCCCGCGGAGTTGATCGCAGAGCACGGCGCGGTTTCAGCCGAAGTGGCCAGGGCGCTTGCGGAAGGGATTCGCGCGCGCACCGGCGCAAGCATTGGGGTGGGGATCACCGGCATTGCGGGGCCCACAGGCGCCACGGAGAGCAAACCGGTTGGACTTGTGCACATGGCCGTCTGCGACGCGCAGGGCTGCGACCAGGTGGAGCGCACGTTCCGCGGCGACCGCCAGCGCGTTCGCGAGTGGGCTGCACAGCAGGCTCTCGATATGATTCGACGGCGGTTGATGTGAGCAGTGCCGGACTCTGTGGCGTGCCTTCTGGCCGGGTTGGAGCCGGATCTTGCGCTGAAATGTAAATGTCTTGAAGGGCGCGAAGTCATAAAAGTCAACGCACCACTTCGCTACACTTTATACAACGGTCTTCTTTCCGTCAGCAGCTCGCAACAAATCAGGAGAGCCCATGCGCGTTGTTGAGCTGGCGGGAGTCAGCAAGGCTTACGAAAACAAAGTGGCAGTGCACGATCTGAGTCTCGTGATCGAGAGCGGCCAGATGTTTGGGCTGCTGGGCCCGAACGGCGCGGGGAAAACCAGCTCCATTCGCATGATGCTGGGTATCACGCTGCCCGATTCGGGCCGCATCGATCTGTTTGAGAAGCCATTCGCTCGCAAAAGCCTCGACCGCGTCGGCTATCTGCCGGAAGAGCGCGGGCTCTACAAGAAGATGAAGGTCATCGATCAGCTGATCTTCTTTGGACAGCTGCACGGGCTCACCGCCGAAGTCGCCCGCAAGCGCGCACTGGACTGGGCTGGGCGTACGGACATCTCCGATGCGCTCGAGAAAAAGACGCAGGAGCTATCGAAGGGAATGCAGCAGAAGATTCAGTTCATCGCCACGCTGCTGCACGACCCCGACCTGATTGTGATGGACGAACCGTTCAGCGGCCTCGATCCCGTGAACACCACGCTGCTGGAGGATGCTTTGCTCGAACTGAAGGGCCGGGGCAAGGCGATTCTTTTTTCTACGCATCGCATGGAGCAGGTGGAAAAGCTTTGCGACTCGATCTGCCTCATCGATCGCGGAGAAGCGGTGTTGAGCGGGCGCGTGCGCGAGATCAAGAGCCGCTACGAGCGCAACCACATCGTGATCGAATTCGAAGGCAGTGCGGATTTTCTTAAGAGCGATGAGATTGCCGAAGCCAATAATTATGCAGGCCACGCCGAGATCAAGCTGAAACCGCATGGCGATGCGCAGGAATTGCTGCATCAGGCAGCGTCAGCGGCGCGCATCTATCGCTTTGAGGTCATGGAGCCGTCTCTCGAAGAGATTTTTATTCAGACCGTGGGAGGCCACGCCGATGCGTAACATTCTGCTGATTGCCAAGCGCGAATATCTGGAGCAGGTGCGCAGCCGGTCGTTCCGGTTTTCTACCGCATTGGTGCCGCTGCTGGTGGCGATGTTGATGGTCGGCGATCATTTGACCCTGCGCCACGCGCAATCGGGCGAGCACATTGCCATCGCGGCGAGCGATCCCCAACTCGCGAACGCGATCAAGAGCGAGTTGCTCACGGACAAGAAGGCCGGCTTTACGGTGGACGTGGTGGCTCCGGCGAGCGACGACCAGCGCGAGGCGCTGCGCGAGCAAGTCCGCAACCAGTCGATCGACGGGCTGCTCACGATCGATGCTGCGGATTCCGGCTCCCCGAAGTGTGCCTTCATCTCGCTTTCGAGCGGGGGCATGTTAACGGTTGCCAGACTTAGAGATGCAGTGCAAACAGCCGTGGCTCGACGCCAACTGCTGGCCATCGGAACAAACGAGGCGGTGATCGATCGGGTTTTCAAAGAAGTTTCCATCGAAAGCCTGCGCCTCAACAAACAAGACAAGATTGTGAAGGCGTCAGGCACGGCGACGATGGTCAAGGTCATCGTCATGCTGCTGCTGATCCTGATGCCCATTGTGCTGCATGGCATGGATATGGCCCGCGCCATTATCGAGGAAAAGAACTCGCGCATTTATGAAGTCCTGCTGTCCGTCGCTCGCGCCGAGGAGAGTCTGGCCGGCAAGCTGCTGGGCACCGTCGGTGTAGGCCTCACGCAGATTGCCATTTGGGCTGCCGTGGTGGGATTCGCCAGCAGCTCCGCGATTTTGGGATCGGTACTGGGCGGCAATTCCGACCTGCATGTTTCGTGGATGGAGATGATATTCTTCGCCATTTACTTTGTCCTGGGATTCCTTCTCTACAACGCGATCTTTTCCGGCCTCGGCGCAACCTGCGAGACCGCACAGGACCTGCAAATGTACGCCTTGCTGACGATCTTTCCAGTCTGGCTGGCGATGTTTACCGTGACCAATGTCATCAATCATCCTGGTTCGCTCTGGAACGTCGCCGCATCGTTGTTCCCAATCACCTCGCCGTTCGTCATGGTTCCGCGGCTGAGCATCGAGGTGGTCCCGGTGTGGCAGACTGCCGCTTCCCTGGCAATTCTGATCCTGAGCATCTGGATCGCTCTGCGGCTCTCGGCGCGGCTCTATCGTGTGGGCATCCTGATGTACGGCAAGCGCGCTACGCTGCCGGAGATTCTGCGCTGGCTTCGCTCGGCGTAAGTTTTCCGCGTCACGCCGGTATGATGGAAGCAGCGACGATGACGGCGGAAAACATGCAGCAGCCGGCGCAGAAAAGCGCCAAAGAGACTTATCCCATCACCATAGGCGTGCTCGCGCTGCAGGGCGACTACGAGGCGCACGCGCGCGCCTTTAAGAATGCCGGAGCGCGCACGGTCCTGGTGCGCAAGCCGGAAGAACTAGCCGGCCTCGACGGCTTGGTCCTGCCGGGCGGCGAATCCACCACCATGCTCAAGTTTCTTGAGCAAAAGGGATTCTTTGAGAGGCTCGGCGAGTTCATTGCGGCAACGCCGTGCTTTGCCACTTGCGCGGGCTGCATTCTGGTGGCGCGGGAGGTGCTGCATCCAAAGCAACGCAGCCTCGGCCTGCTCGATGCCACTGTGGAACGCAACGCGTACGGAAGGCAAATTGATTCGAGCATCCTCACTTTGCCCACGGCGTTGCCGGGTGGTCCGCTGGAGATGGTTTTCATCCGTGCGCCGCGCATTGCGCGTGTGGGTCCAGGGGTTAAGGTTCTCGCCCAGCGCGACGGCTCGCCAACACTGGTGCGGCAGGGAATTCTGCTCGCGGCCACCTTCCACCCGGAGATGTCCTCCGATGCGCGCGTGCAGCAACTGTTCCTCGAAATGGTGCGCAGGCACAAGAACGGCGGCGGGCTTGCGCGCGCAAAGCAGGTCAAGGCCAAGGACTGAAGGATGCCCTCGTCGCCACGATCCGGGAAGGAACTGAACGGGGCGGGCCATGCGCCTCATCCCGTTGCCGTGCGCGAGCAGTTGAAACGGCTGCTTGCGCATCCGCTGTTCACGCACAGTAAGCGCTACCCTGTGCTGCTTGCCTACACGGTGGAGCAGACGCTGCTCGGCAATTCGGGCGACCTGAAGGAACGCACGATCGGCATTGAGGCCTTCGGGCGCGATCCCAACTACGATGTGAACCTCGATCCGGTGGTGCGCACTACCGCGGCGGAAGTGCGCAAGAGGCTGATCCAGTACTACTACAGCCCCGAACACGCGGGAGAACTGATCGTCGAGATGCCGGTAGGCTCCTATGTGCCTGCGTTTCGGGAGCCGGTTGCGCCGGCGGGAACTGCAATCGCGGAAACCACCGTTGCCGATGCGGAGCCTGGGACGCTCGCATCGCGTAAAGCGTCGGAGCCAAGGACTCGCCACTGGGTTGCGCTGGGAATTGCATTCGCGTTGGTGTTGCTCGCGGGGTTTGGCCTCGGCCGGATCGAGTTTCCCCGGAAGCCATCGAATCTCGAACGTTTCTGGGAGCCGATCACGTCGGCCTCCAGCAGGATTACGTACTGCCTGGGCATGCCGGCCGACACCACCGATCCAACGCATTCCATTCTCTCGCAGGGCGAGCCCGTGAATGGCGGGTTGGACGTGTCGGACGTGACAACGTTAGCCAGGTCGATCGCGCCTCTGGCGTTGCGGCACGATGCATTTCGCGTTGTATCCGCATCGCAAACCCCCTTCGCCGAGCTACGCGAGAGCCCGTTCGTGCTGATCGGCGCCTTCGACAATATCTGGACCATGCGCATCACGCGGGATTTGCCGGTCGGCTTCGAAACCGACAACGGGGTTCAGAAGCTGGTGGATCGCAAGAGCACGCCTCCGCGATTCTGGACCCTGGAGTGGCAGGTGCCGAATACAAAGCTGGCGAAGGACTACGCCATTGTGGCGAGAATCCACGACAAAGTGACGGGGCAGCCCGTGATGATTGTGGCAGGGATTCTCGGCGAGGGGACTGAGGCTGCGAGCGAGGTGGTGTCGAATCCCGTTTATCTGGAAGCTATGCTGCAGAAGGCGCCCAGGAACTGGGAGCGGCTCAACCTGGAAGCGGTGATCGAGACGGACGTCATCGAAGGCCATCCAGGTCCCCCCAATGTTCTCGCGGTGGAAACGTGGTGATAGGGGCCTTCGTTGAAGGATCGGGCCGTGGCGCTGCAGGCACAGTCCCGAATTCCTGCCGGTCCCGATGAGAATGGACTTTGAGAGTCCCGATTTTCAACACACGGCCCGTATGATACATGCCGCTCTCTGGCCGATGATTCTTCCTGTATCTGGCAGAGCCTGGGGCTGTTAGTATTGGCACGAACGTTTGATACGCGTTGAGCCTTGATTGATGGCCATGGCCATTCGATCCTTGTTCTACATAGCCCGCGCTGACCGGAGTTAAGCTTCTGCCGAAGTGAAGCAGAGGTTCCCCGAGCCCGGCCGCGGCGGCGCTCGGAGACCTATGCAACTTGGTACTCGCCGCTCGAAGTCCCGCCTTGCTTTCATTGTCCTGACCGCTTTTCTTTCCGGCGCAAGCACGCTGCTGGCCCAGACCGCGCAGACACCGCCCGATGTGCCCCGGCCATGGATGAACCCGAAGCTCTCTCCCGAGGAGCGGGCCGAGCTGGTACTGCAGCAGATGACACTCGATGAGAAGCTGGCGCTGCTGCACGGGAATGGAATGGCGCACGAAAAGAGCTGGAACACGCCTCTGACGCAGCTTGCGAATGGGGGCGCCGGTTACGTGGAGGGCGTGCCGCGGCTGGGCATTCCGCCACTCATCATGTCGGACGCGGCCTACGGCGTGCGCGACAGCGCCGCCAACGGGCGCTATTCGACAGCGATGCCATCGAACCTGGGCGCGGCTTCGAGCTGGGATACGGACTCGGCATGCGCTTACGGCGAGATCATCGGCGAGGAGCTGAGAGCGCAGGGATTCACCATGACTCTGGGCGGCGGCGTGGACCTGGTAAGAGAGCCGAGGAACGGCCGGACCTTTGAATATACGGGCGAAGATCCGCTTCTGGCCGGCACCATGGATGGAAGCATGATGAAGTGCGAGCAGGGGCAGCATATCGTCGGCGACATCAAGCACTACGTGATGAACGACCAGGAGACGGGGCGCAATTTTGTGAGCGCCGTCATCTCGAAGAAGGCCATGCAGGAGTCGGATCTGCTGGCGTTTCATATTGCTATCTCTATTGCGAATCCCGCTGCGATTATGTGCGCGTATAACCGCGTAAACGGTGACTATGCCTGCGAGAACCCTTACACGTTGCACGATGTGCTGAAGGGAAGCTGGGGCTTCAAGGGCTTCGTGCTTTCCGATTGGGGTGGAACCCACAGTACCGTCGCAGCTTCCGCGGCGGGCCTCGATCAGGAACAGCCGATGGACAAGTTTTTTGGTCCTAAGCTCAAAGAAGCCGTCGAGGCCGGACAGGTTCCGATGTCACAGATCGACGACCACGCGCGGCGCGTATTGTATGGGGAGTTTCTGTCGGGAATTGTCGACGATCCGCCGCAGAAGAGCGTGGTGGACGTGCAGAAGGGCTTTGACGTGGCCCGCCGCGTGGAAGAAGAGAGCATCGTGCTCCTGAAAAATGCCCACTCGATCCTTCCCATCAATGCCTCCCGGGTTCATAGCATCGCGATTATCGGCGGGCACGCGGACGTGGGCATGATTTCCGGTGGAGGATCGGCGCAGGTGGACCCGCCGGGCGGGAATGCCATCGCGCCGCGGCAGGGCAGGGTGCAGTGGCATGAGCACGTCTGGTTCCCGACCTCCCCGATGAAGGCGCTCGAGGCAGAATTGCCCAACACGAAGATCATGTTCGATCCGGGAACGGATCTCG
>JBAWFY010000526.1:0-9888 GCA_049592335.1 Occallatibacter sp. | reverse complement strand
ACTGAAGACACGGCGGTGGAGATCGACAAGGTTGGCCAAGGCGGCCTGAAAGAGATGGATGGAACCATAAAAGACATTGATAGAGGCGGGAAAACGCTAGTGGTCAAAACGGGCAACGGTACCGAGCAAACATTCCGTCTGACCGGCCATGCCACCGAAGATGGAGGAAAGGATATCGCGAAGGGAACCGAAAAGGGCGCAAGGGTCACCGTCTACTACACGGAGGATGGCGGCAAGAAGCTTGCGCACTTTTTCGAGAGGATATAAAGTTGAAGCCTTTTCAAACGGGAATGAAATGTTCGGGCAGAGGCCATTTATCTCTGGGGTCTGGTTTGTCGAATGATGAATGTGAAACAAAAGAGTGAAGATGGCCGGCACTGAAACAGCTATTGTGACGGGAGCATCGCCGCGCTACGTAACCGGGGAGGTGCTGCGCGTGGACGCCGGTGCGCATCTCGGCCGGTAGACTCGGCGCGGAATTAGACACCAAAACGGGATACGATGCCGCTCGCACAGCGGCTCTTAGTGCGCTTGCGGCGACAGGCAATATCTAGGTTCCCTCGACCGCGTGCGGCAAGTCGTCCGGCTGGGCATCTTTATGGCGATTCACGGCGACTTCTTTGACCAGCCTTCGGTAGCTGATGGCGCATCGGATCTATTCCGGGATGTTTTCGGCGCTGAGAATCTCGCGGTCAAGTTGGTCATTGGCGTAGCCAGTCTTCCGCTCGGGGTTCCAATCGGGCTTGAGGTCATTCTTGAAGTGGATGAATAGTATTTACCTGCCTGGGCCAAGTTGCCGCTTCACCGCCTGCACCACATGGCCTGGCTCGAATCCGAACCGTCTCTGCAGTTCCTTAAGCGGAGCCGAAGCGCCAAACGTCTTCATGCCGATTACATTCTCGGCATCGCCGACGTATCTTTCCCATCCGAAGGTGGAAGCCTGTTCGACGGCGACTCGGACACTGACATTAGGGGGCAGAACGCTGTTCCGATAGCTTTTCGGCTGTTGCTCGAAAATCTCCCATGACGGCATGGAAACGACCCGCGAGCGAATGCCCTCGGCGAGCAACGTTTCGTGGGCTTGGACAGCGAGGCTGACCTCGCTTCCCGATGCGATAATGATCGCTTCGGGATTTCCGCCAGGAGCATCCGCCAGGATGTAGGCCCCATGCGAAGCCCCGCTGGCCGGAGCATACTTGTTGCGGTCGAAAGTGGGGAGAGGTTGCCTCGACAATGCCAGGACGGCGGGCTGATGGCGCAGTTGTACGATGTAGCGATAGGCCTCGACGACTTCGTTCGCATCGGCAGGACGCAGGGTAATGAGTCCCGGTATCGCGCGCAGGGATGCGAGATGCTCCACAGGTTGGTGAGTGGGACCGTCCTCGCCGTCGCCCATGGCATCGTGCGTGAAGATGAAGAGAGAGGGCAGTTCCATGAGCGCGGCAAGCCGCATCGCGGGCCGCGCATAGTCACTGAAGATGAAAAACGAGGCGCCGTAAGGACGCAGCTTGGACAGGCTCAGCCCGTTCACAATCGCGGCCATAGCATGTTCGCGGATGCCGAAGTGCAGGTTCTTTCCTCCGGGCGTGTCGGCCTGGAAATCTCCCGCGCCCTCATAGGTCAACAAGGTCTTGTTCGATGGGCCGAGATCCGCTGAGCCGCCCAAGAACCAGGGAATATTCTGTGCCAGCGCGTTCAGAGTTTTGCTCGAAGCGTCGCGCCCAGCGATACCCTTCGGGTCGGCCGGAAACACGGGCAGATTCCGGTCCCATCCGGCGGGAAGCTCACGCCGCTGCATGCGTTCAATCTCAAGAGCGAGTTCCGGAAATTGGGAGCGGTACGATTCAAACATTTCTGTCCACTTGTGCCGGGCTTCCGAACCGCGCTTTCCAATGCCGGCGTTAAAATGCTCGTATACACCATTCGGGATGTAGAATTGCGCGTCCTCAGGCCAGCCGTAGACGCGCCTGCATAAGCGAACTTCTTCTTCGCCCAGCGGTTCGCCGTGCGCGGCTGCAGTGTCCTGTTTGTGCGGCGAACCATATCCGATGTGACTGTCCAATACGATGAACGTGGGACGCCCTTTTGTTTTGTGGAACACTTCGAGAGCCTGTTCGATGCGGTCGAGATCGTTCGCATCGCCGACGCGCAAGACGTTCCAGCCATAGGCGAGGAACCGACCGGCAACGTCTTCCGTAAAAGCAAGGCGAGTGTTGCCTTCAATCGTGATGTGATTGTTGTCGTAGATCCAGCACAGGTTGTCGAGGCCGAGATGTCCCGCCAGGGATGCGGCTTCCGAAGCAACACCTTCCATCAAACAACCGTCGCCGCAGACCGAGTAGATGTTGTAATCGAAAATGTCGAAGTTCGGACGGTTGTAGCGGTCGGCGAGCCATTTCTGGGCGATTGCCATGCCCACGCTGGTAGCCACTCCTTGTCCCAGCGGGCCAGTCGTCGTCTCGACACCTGAAACCCAGTGATACTCCGGGTGTCCGGGGGCTTTGCTGCCCAGTTGACGGAAGTTGCGGATGTCGTCGAGCGAGACCGACGGCTGGTCGACGGTCTCATATTCGGCGTTGACCGCCTGCACACCAGTGAGATGGAACACGGACCAAAGCAGCATGGAGGCGTGTCCATTCGACAAGACAAATCGGTCGCGATTCGGCCAGATGGGGTCCTGCGGATCGAAACGAAGCGTCCGGTTCCAGATGGTATAGATCAGCGGTGCGAGCGCCATGGGCGTGCCGGGGTGTCCGGACCTGGCCTGCTGCACGGCGTCTATCGAAAGCGTGCGGATGGTGTTGACGCACAACCCATCGAGCTCAACGGCACTCAGATTCTCAATGGGAGCTGTTACGGTACTCATCACTGCCTCCAGAGCAAATATTCAAACTCGGTTCTTCGGCAGCTACGCCGGGGTTGTTGGAATCTCTACTTGGGCCGCGGAGGCTTGATCTGACAAAACCACGGAACGATCCAAGCGAACGTGGCCGGCCGGAATCGAAAGATCTTCGGCCAAAAGACAGGCAAGCATGCTTGACTTTTCGATGCCAGTCACCAGCCATAGCACCTTACGAGAACGATTGAGAATGGGATATGTCAACGTCATGCGCTGCCTTCCCTGGTAAATTCCTGTGAGCGCAACATCGGCATCCATCACTTCAAGGACCGGATCGCCGGGAACGAGCGATGCCGTGTGACCGTCGGGACCAAGCCCGAGGTGGACCAGATCGAGTACCGGCGGGGCGCCAGCCATCTCCTCCAACGTCTGCGAGTAGCGGGTGCAGGCTGATTCGAGATCGGCGGAGTCCACCGGCATGGCATGAATTTGCTCAGGGCGCAGAGGCACATGGCTAAGCAGGCTCTCGTGCAAGTGCGTCAGGTTTCTATCCGGATCCCCGGGCGGCGCGATTCTCTCATCCACTTGGATGACGTGAACGCTGCTCCATGGGACATCCTCGCGCGCGAGATTGCGAAGCATGATCCATGGTGTCTTACCCCCGCTGACCGCCACGACAAATTTGCCGCGAGCCGTGACTGCTGCCCTTGCGTCTTCAGCGATGAGCTTTGCCGCTTCACGAGCCACAGATTCGACATCGGGGAGAACTTCGATTTTCATTACGCTGCCTGCCTTGCCACTGCGATCACTCTCTCTTCGCCGGGATTGGTCCAGCCCCCTGGCGGAGTCACGCGCGCCGCTTCTTCCGGGCCCCAGGTGTCGCGAATGTACTGAAACACCGGCGTGTTTTTCTTCAACGCCGGTTCGACAATCCGCCACGCCTCTTCGACGTAATCTTGGCGCGCAAACAAGCTACTGTCCCCGCTCATTGCAGCTCCGAGAACGCGTTCGTACGCATCCATTTCATCCGCGCTTGGATAGTGGCTGGCTAACATTTCGCCAGTTTGAAAAGAGATCCCTTCTGCTGCCGGAGATAGCGTATTCATTCTCATAGCGATTGTCATTTCGGGACTCAGGCGTAGTCGGAGATGATTTTCCACCAGCAGGCCGTCTGGAATCAGCGCCGGAGGCTTGTGAAACTTGGCGATGATTTCGGTAAAGGTGGCCGGCAGGCACTTGCCGGCGCGAATATAGAACGGTACGCCTTTCCAGCGCCAGGAGTTGACTTCCAGTTTCACCACCGCGAAGGTTTCCGTCTGCGAGTCTTTGGCAACCCCATTTTCATCGCGATAGCCGTGGAACTGCCCGCGAACCAGGTTCGTTTCGTCAATTGGCGGAATCGCCTTCAAGACTTTCACTTTCTCGTCGCGAACCGAGTCACTATCAAGCGAGACCGGCGCCTCCATGGCCAGGTTCGACAACACCTGAAACAGATGGTTCTGGACCACATCGCGGATCGCACCGGTCTGATCGTAAAAGCCTCCACGGCCCTGAACGCCAAAGTCCTCCGCCATCGTGATCTCAACGCTCTCGATGTAGTGACGATTCCAGAAAGACTCAACAAACGCGTTGGTGAAGCGAAATGCCAGGACATTGTTCACGGCGCGTTTACCAAGATAGTGGTCGATACGAAAGATGTCCTCTTCATCGAATACGTGAAGCAGAACCTTGTTCAGCTGCTGTGCAGATGCCGAATCATGTCCGAAGGGTTTCTCCACGATGACACGCGCTCCGCGATCGCAATTCGAGTCCTTGAGATGCTGCACGACAGTCTCGAACAGGACTGGCGGAATCGCCAGGTAATGCGCTGCACGACGTGCGCCTTTGAGTTGCTGGCAAATCGCGCTGAATGTTGCAGCATCCTGATAATCGCCGTCTACATAGCGCAGAAGACCCATCAGTTTTTTGAAGGCGGCGGGATCGAGACCACCATGTTTTTCCACACTGTCTTTCGCGCGTGCCTGAAGCTGCTCAAGGTTCCATCCCGCCTTGGCGACGCCGACGACAGGGACATCGAGATGTCCCCGCTTCACCATTGCCTGCAGGGAAGGAAAAATCTTCTTATACGCAAGATCGCCGGTGGCACCATAGAAAACCAGCGCGTCCGAAACGGAATTATTCATGAATCATGTCTCCTTCAGGCGGCCTCAGGCCTTTCCGCGAGTTTTTCAAGATGGCCGCCGAATTCAAAGCGCATTGCGGACAGCAGCTTGTCAGCATAATCGGCCTCGTTGCGCGAACTGAATCGCTCGTAAAGCGAGGCAGTGAGCACCGGAGTCGGAACCGCCTCATCGATCGCGGCCTTGATTGTCCAGCGGCCTTCACCGGAATCGGATACGCGCCCTGCAAATTTTGATAGGCCGGGGTCCTGCACGAGCGCAGTGGCTGTAAGGTCCAACAGCCACGACGCGATCACACTGCCGCGCCTCCAGACCTCGGCAATATTCTTGAGATCCAAGTCGTACTGGTAGTGTTCGGGATCGCGAAGGGGCGTGGTTTCCGCATCGATATTTTCTTGCTGCTTGCCGACGTTTGCCGAACGCAACACCGACAACCCTTCCGCATAGGCGGCCATGATTCCGTATTCAATTCCGTTGTGGACCATTTTGACAAAGTGGCCGGCGCCGTTGGGGCCACAGTGCAGGTAGCCTTGCTCAGATGTGCCATTCAACATCTCGCGCCCGGGCGTGCGCGAGATGTTGCCTGTACCAGGGGCCAGCGTCGAAAAAATGGGATCGAGGTGCTCGACCACGTTTTTCTCGCCGCCTATCATCATGCAGTAGCCCCGCTCAAGGCCCCACACACCGCCGCTGGTGCCTACGTCGACGTAGTGAATCTTGCGGGGCGCAAGGTCCCTTTCGCGCTTGATGTCATCGACATAGTAGGAATTTCCGCCATCGATGAGTATGTCCCCTGCTTCAAGGTGGGGCAGAAGTTCAGCGATGGTTTGGTCGACGGCTGCCGCAGGAACCATCAGCCAAACCGCGCGCGGCTTTGCGAGTTTCTTGACGAGATCGACCGGAGAATCTGCACCGATGGCATGGTCCTTAACAAGGTCCCGCACCGCTTGTGGGGATCTGTCAAAGACAACGCAGCGATGCCCTCTTCCGATGAGACGACGCACCATGTTGGCGCCCATGCGGCCAAGCCCTATCATTCCGAGTTCCATAAGTTCTCCTGGTCTGAAAATTGCGGATGTCTTTTATTCAACAAGCTATCTGGAAAATTCTTCATGCAGCGCTTCCAACGGCGGCAGAACTAACCGCTTCACCATGGAACAGTCTTATGCGAGAACTGACGACTTGCTTTACGGAATCTACGACCGGCCGCAGAATCCTGTAGGGCACCACTTCGTTGGGGTCTCGTGCCAGGCTTTCTGCCAACGATTGTCTCCATGCAACTCGCAGCTCGGTATTGATGTGGATGATGTTGATTCCAGCCGCGATTGCTTTGCGAAAGCCTTCATCTTCCGTCCCTGAGCCGCCGTGTAGAGTGAGAAAGACTCCGGCCGCCTGCTTGATTTCAGCAATTCTTTCGATATCCAGATGTTTCTTCGCTTTTCCTTGCACCATGCTCTTAAGCATGCCGTGCATGTTGCCGACGGCCGGAGCGAGGATGTCAATCCCGGTTGCCTCGACGAATTGCCGCGCTTCCTCAGGTCTCGTGAGATTCTTGAAGTCAACCTGAGCGGTTTCGTGTATCTCGGAGCCGGCCCCAATGTCGCCAATTTCCCCTTCCGCAAGGATTGCGGAGTTGATCGCTTTGATCGCCTGAGCCGTTTCCTTCGTGCGGGCCACATTCTCTTCGAAGGGCAACGCGGAAAAATCAATCGTTACCGAGTCAAAGCCCGCATCTGCCGCGTCCATGGCCTTCTTCAGGGAGTGTGTATGGTCAGCGTTCAAGAAGATGGGCAAGCCGGTTTCCTCGCGCAGACTCTTCACCAAAGCGGCAAGCTGGCTGGTACCGAAGAACTCTCGCTCTCCTTCGGAGGCGCCGACCAGGACAGGAAGTCTCGTCTCAGCCGCGGCTGCCACCACCGCCTTCAACAAGACAACATCGGCAACATTGAAATGGCCGAGGCCCGCGCCTTCTCTTTCTAACCGTGCCAAAACATCGCGTAGCGTATCCATGCACGTGCTCCTGAAAGTCCCAATTGCAGTTATTGCTGCTCTTTAAGCTTGCGATAACGCCGGATTAGAGCGTTGGTCGAGCTGTCGTGATCGAGCGCAGGCTCAGCATGGTTCTCGAGTTCGGGAATAATACGCTGCGCCAGTACCTTGCCCAGCTCCACGCCCCATTGATCGAACGAATCGATGTTCCAGAGGACGCCCTGAGTGAAGACAGCATGCTCATAGAGCGCGACCAGCTTGCCTAGCACTCCGGGTGTCAGGCGGTCGGCGAGAATCGTATTCGATGGCCGGTTGCCTTCGAAGACGCGGTGCGGTACCAGCCAATCGGGCGAGCCCTCAGCCTTCACTTGCTCGGGTGTTTTGCCGAAGGCCAGGGCTTCGGTCTGCGCGAAAACATTGGCCAGTAACATGTCGTGATGGCGCCCTAACGGATTCAGCGGCTTGATGAAGGCAATGAAATCACAAGGGATGAGCCGGGTTCCCTGATGGATCAACTGGTAAAAAGAGTGCTGCCCGTTCGTTCCTGGTTCACCCCAGTAGATCGGCCCAGTGTCATGGGCAACGTGTTCTCCAGTGAGCGTTACATGCTTTCCATTACTCTCCATGGTTAATTGCTGGAGATAGGCAGGAAAACGCTTCAGATATTGCTCATACGGCAGGACAGCTACCGTCTGCGCGCCGAAGAAGTCGTTGTACCAAAGGGAGAGCAGGCCCATGAGCACCGGAAGATTGGCTTCAAAGGGAGCAGTGCGGAAATGCTCGTCCATCTGGTGAAAGCCATCCAGCATGGCGCGAAAATCTTCCGGGCCGATAGCAATCATCGTTGAGAGGCCAATGGCTGAATCCATCGAGTAGCGGCCACCCACCCAGTCCCAGAAGCCAAACATATTGGCCGTATCGATTCCGAATTTCGAGACTTCAGACGCATTGGTCGAAACCGCCACAAAATGCTTCGCCACTGATTTCAATTCGCCGCCAAAGCCGGCCAGCGACCAGGCGCGAGCCGTCTGAGCGTTCGTCATCGTTTCCAGCGTTGTGAACGTTTTCGATGAAACGATAAACAGGGTGTCCGCAGGATCGAGATCCCGCACAGCTTCGGCGAAATCCGTGCCGTCGACATTCGAGACAAAGCGAAAATTCAACGATCGGTCGCTGTAATGCCGAAGCGCCTCGTAAGCCATCACGGGGCCGAGGTCTGAGCCTCCGATTCCAATATTGATGACATTGCGAATACGCTTTCCGGTGTGTCCCTTCCACTCTCCGCTGCGCACACGATTGGAGAAGTCAGCCATGCGGTTGAGCACCGCATGTACTTCGGGTACAACGTTCTTTCCATCCACTAGAATCGTCGCTCCCTTCGGAGCGCGCAATGCGGTATGCAGGACGGCGCGCTTTTCTGTGATGTTGATTTTCTCCCCAATAAACATTGCGTGAATGCGCGAGTGCAGTCCGGCCTCCTCTGCGAGTTGCAGAAGAAGCCGAAGCGTTTCGTCGTTAACACGGTTTTTCGAGTAATCGAGATACAGGCCGGCTGCCTCCACCACCATTCGTTCACCACGCTTCGGATCGTCCGCAAAAAGCTGCCGCAGATGCAGCTTCGAGACGTTCCTGTAATGCGACGCGAGTGCGTCCCACGCCGACAGTCCACTCGCCTGTTTGTTTACCCGGGGTTGAACCTGTGCTGCCATCCTGATGCTCCTTTTATGCGTTATGCGCCATTCAGCGCGATTTACGCGGCTTGGCTTCGCGCTAACTGACGGCTTTCAGCGCGGCGCCTTTGTCAAGCGTCGCAGTCTTTGAAGAAATGACCTGCATGAGGTCATTCCACGACTTAACAAACGACTCCGCTCCCTCACTTTGAAGCCGCATAGCCAAGGCATCAACATCGATACCAGCTTTGCCGAACTTTCCCAGAATTTCCTCGCAATTCCCGCCATCGGTCGGCAACAACTCGCCCAAGTCGGTATGGGTCGCGAGCGCTTTCAATGTGGCCTCCGGCATCGTGTTCACAGTGAATGGTGCAGCAAGGGACTTAACGTAGAGAATGTCGGAGGCTTTGGGATCTTTGGTTCCCGTACTCGCCCACAAGAGCCGTTGCGCACGGCCGCCGAGGTTGTAAACACGCCGCCATCGCGCCGAGCTAAGCAGCGTGTTGGAGGCCTTGTACGTGAGCTTAGCGATGGCGATCCCAAGCTGGTTGCGCAACGCATCCGGCGCCTTGCTGGCCACTGCCGCATCCCAGCGGCTGACGAACACCGAAGCGACGGAGTCGACGCGGGGATTGAGACCGGCCTCAATGCGCCGCTCGATACCCCGGAGAAATGCCTCCGCAGCCGCTAGGTACTGCTCGCGAGAGAACAGAAGAGTGACGTTGATGGGAATGCCGGCAAAAATCGCCTCCTCGATTGCGGGGAGACCCTGGCTTGTGCCCGGAATCTTGATGAAAAGATTCGGGCGTTGCGCCCGCGCGAACAATTCCTTAGCGGCCGCGAGAGTGCTGGCCGTGTCGTACGCAAGCAAGGGAGACACTTCGAGCGACACCCAGCCGTCTACTCCATTCGTCTTTTCGTGAATGGGCCGAAAGAGATCTGCCGCACGAGTGATGTCCTCCAGGGCCAGTTCAAAGAACAGTGCCTCACTCGGCACGTCTCGCCTCATCTTTTTAGTAATCGCGGTGTCATACGTCGCACTGTTCCTGATCGCATGATCGAAGATGGTCGGATTCGAGGTGAGTCCGGTGATTGACAGCTCATCGATGTATCGCTTGAGCGTGCCGCTATCCAGCAGGTCGCGGGTAATGTTATCGAGCCACAGGCTCTGGCCCTCGTCGTGAAGCAGTTGTGTCGCTTTCATCGTGTC
>JBAWFY010000525.1:0-3636 GCA_049592335.1 Occallatibacter sp. | reverse complement strand
GACCTGGGCACCCTGGACCCCTCCGGGCTGGTGCTGGGCACCCCCTGCCGTGGCTGGGTGCCTGGGCGCCGCTGGCTGGCTTGGACCCTGCCGCCCTCCCCTGCCGGGCTGGCGGGTGGCTCCCCAGCTGATCCCTGCACCCCTCCCGAGCCCCTTCCTGCCGGCCCTGCCGGGTTGCCCCGGCGGAGTTATCCACCGAAAAAAGGAAGGGCTTAAAGGGAAGGATTAGATTCTCTTAGATTCTCTTAAGTTCAAGGGTCTTTTTCCCGTTTTAAATCAATCGGTTGGACCCCCAGCCTGCGAGGAAACGGAACTCAGCCTGCGAGGAAACGGAACCAAGATGCCCCTTGTCCACAGGGAGGAAGTGCGAGGAAACGGAACTCAGCCTGCGAGCTTGACATCAGATAACTCGCAGTCATATGATTTCATTCCATGGGCAAACTCACAGTGCAGCAGATCACCAACCAGTCCGGCTTTCCGAAGCCGGCCGAGCTTATCGAGATCAGCGGGGCGCATGCCTTGGAAGCGTCCGACCGGGCAATCATGAACCTGCTCTACCAGCATGCTCATGATTGCGGGGGGCTTTCCGATCCTCTGGCGCAGTGGGAAATCCTGATAGCTGAATTGCGACTCTCCGGTCATAAAGGAAAAGGCCGCATCCTCGACAGCCTCGACCGGCTTATGTCTGTTGTCGTTACAGTTCCACTGCCAGACAGCAAAACAGGCGAGCCGCGTATTCTCAAGACGCACCTTCTTGATTTCGTGAACATCTCGGCGGATGAGGCAAGGCGTGGCGGAACCGTCCGCTATGGCATTCCGAGAATGCTGCAGCCCTACCTTGCGGCGTCCAATAGATGGGGGCGGATCAAGGCCGAGGTCGTGTGTTCGATGACCTCGAAGTATGCCATTGCGCTGTATGAAATGGTGCAGCTTCGAGCAAACATGCAGCGATGCACTGAGACATTCCAGATAGACCGCTTCCGAGAGCTTCTAGGGGTTCCGCCCGGTGCATATGACCGAGGGAACGACTTTCAGAGATATGTCATCAATGCCGCTGCGCTGGAAATCAATGGCCTATCGGATTGCACTGTTGAGATTTCTCTTGTTCGCAGCAACAAGATTTCACCGATAACCGCCGTAACCCTGTCGTGGTGGCGAAAGGGTGGCCCTGCGTTGCAGAGAGTCCTTGAAGAGCGAGAAAAGTCAAAGTTCGGCCGGGCTGTTCGCCTGCTCAAGGCAGCCCGCGACAAGCGGACATCCCAAGCGCAGCCCGCTTCCCGTGCCGCTGCGATTCTCGCCGAGCTTGATGCAAGGGGCGCGGAGGACACCGAATACCGCGCCGGCTTCAGCACCGGCAGCAAAACCCCGCTGCGCAAAGGGCAGACCTGGCGCGGCCGGCTGGTGGCCCACATCGAGAAAGAGCGGGCTTTCGCTGCGGCCGGCGGACTGCCTGAGTAAAGCCGCGCCGGCATCACCACCAGCACGGCAAACCGCTACTTGCAGCGCGCGCGAAGCACGTTCTAGCGCTGTATGGGACCAAGGAACGTTGATGCTTTGATACCAAGGTAGGAACATCCGACTGAAACTGTCGAAAGGAGAGACAGATGCCTCGATCCTTCACCTATCTCCCCAGGGACGCCGGCCTGGACATTGAAGGCATTGGCCGAGTGGATGTGGACACTGACCGTGGCCTAATCTCGATGCCGGGGAAACTGTACACGGAGTGGGACGACAGAACAGCACGCGAAGTCATTCGGATAGTGGATAAGGCGTTTCCGGATGCCCATGTCGATTACTCGGATGGCGGTTGGGGGATCACCGACGACTGGAATGCAGATGTGGATTGTATTTTGCGGGCGGAGAAGCGGGACAAAGAACTGAAACGGGTGCGCGTCTTGCAGGAAAGGTTGCGGCGCGCGTGCTACGGGCGATAACACGCGTTTACGCGTGTCTTACGACTGCATCGGGTAGCCGGGCGCGTCTATGCGTCCCCGGTCTCGCTGCCGGGCGGCGGATCGAGGCGGCGATGAAGCTCGGCCAGGACGAAGTGTCCTTGCTGCATGGCGATGTCGTCAAAGCGCGCTTTGAGCGCGAGGAACCGCATCCGCGCCGGTCAGGTCGCGCGAGCGGCGACCGGCGAGAAACATCATGATCGCGTCGCCAGCTTCAGCGACCTGCGCACCGTAGCGCGCTTTGCCCGCCGCCTTGGCCGCATCCATGGCGGCGTAGGTGGTAGGGTCCGCCAGTCGGTAGCGTTGCTGGTTGCTCAGCTTGCGCATGCGATTCTCTGAAGCGAACGCCAGCAGAAACGCCGCCACAGTGGCGGCGTCCTGCGCGCGCTCGACGTCAATCTACGCGCGCGAAAACGGCGCCGTCTCGCAAGCGAGAGCAAGCGCCGTTCTCTCCTGCAGCCGTCCAATGACGCCCGCCTGCCGAGCTGACCTTGCAGACAAGCGCTGCATGAAATCTGCTTTCGTTCGCTCGACAGCGCAAGAGCGCATGTGTTCTGGAAAAGACAGCAAGAGCACAATATCGTGAGCCTATGAATTTAGCTTGTGGACGTCTGATATCGTGCGCAGGTTCTTTGTGTTCTCAAAGAAAGGCGGTCACGGTGGAAGCGATCCAGCTTCAAACGAAGGAAGCGCTACGCTTGGCCGGCGTCGCGCCTGGGCAATGGGCAAACCTCGTCGGAGCGCATGACTATTCCGAAGCGCCGAAAACAATGCAGGGTGTGACGCGCGTTTTCGATCTCGATGACTTGGTTGGTCTCTTCCTCTTGAAAGAATATCAGGACGTCACTGGCTCTGTGCAGTTTGCCGCGCGCGTCGCGGTATCAGTGCGCAAGGCGCTGCGGCGCAAAGAGTGCGAGGATGCCAAGACTCTGTGGATCGTCGTCACCTCATTCGGCAGGCCGCACGCAGTGACATGGGTAAAGCCGCCGGATCATCTCTCGACAATCTCGATTCCGCTGGAGCAAATCCGCAAGGCCATCATTCAGAAGGCGACAAAACTGGGCTACATCGGCGGCGGCTCCTGATGCTCTATGACATTTACAACCGCATAGCTCTGCTGGTCGCAAACACGTTCGTCAGCGAGAAAGTCATTCCGTCCGTAGCATCGGATGTCGCCAGGGCAGTGCGCGACCATCTAAAGGACGATCCGAGTGTCGCAGTCCTGCACTTCGTCTGCTTCAAAGACACGGCCGGCGGGCGCCATCCTGTCATAGCGCGCGAAGTTCCTCCCGGCGCAATTCCGCAATACCAGATCAAGCCGCAAGGCTTCGTCCGGAAATTCCAAGATGAATTGACAGAGGAAAGGTCAATGGACCTCGCGATGGGCGAGGAAAACTTTATCTACTTCGAGGACGAAGTTACCGGAAACGAAATGGCGGAGATGTTCAACGTGTCTATGGAAGAGGCGTTGGCGAAGATTTCCGACCCTAAGCGGTCGATGAACTGAAAAGAGGATACCGACTATGGCTGTCTCACTGCCGCAGCTGCTGGCGCAGCGCACCGCGACCCGCGACCGGCTGAAGGACCTGCAGAAGCGGGCCGAGGCTGCCGACCCGGCGGCCGGGATCATGGCTCCGGAACTGCAAGCCGAGTTCGACACCGCAGCGGCGACGTTGGCCGGACT